>NZ_JAMXSL010000017.1:0-41783 GCF_026131715.1 Anaerococcus sp. NML200537
CTTTAATTTCGTAATCCTTATATTTTTTAATATAAGAGTCTTTCTTAGAATTTTCTATAAGGAGTTTAGGGCTTGGAAAAAATTTTTCTTCATTAATTAGCCAGGCTTTCTTATCATTTAATTCTTCAAATAATATATCATCTTTTTTCTTTCCATACTTACGTTTTGCCTTTGCCTTTATTGGATATCTTTTTATCTTGTAAGATTCATTTTCTAAGGAGAAATTTTCACTGGCGAGCCCTAGCTTGCCATTAGCCGGCTCTCTTACATATTCTATGATTACATTATCTCCTATGGCATAAGACAGACTTGATTTCAAAAATAAATTTTCATTATCACTTATTTGTACGAAATATGAAGAGAGGCTATCAATTTTATTTACAACTTTTCCCCTATAGATATTATTAAGAAGAGAGTCATAGAAAATGACTTCCATAACTCTCTTATCTTCTTGTCTGATTATTATTTTTTCTTTTGGGTCTATATAAATATATTTCATTTTGCAAATATCATTTTTAGTTTTTCAAAAAATCCAAGACTTGGTATTTCTTCTTCTTTGTCTGCTATGAGATTATCTATAACAGTTTTGAAAAATTCATTTTCCTTTACAACTCCAAGAAATTTAGAATTCTTGCTATCAATTTTATTCTTATAATTTCTTATATCAAAGTCTTTTGAGGCCTTGTTTATAAAGAAATA
The DNA here is from genome assembly GCF_026131715.1 of Anaerococcus sp. NML200537. Taxonomy (NCBI): domain Bacteria; kingdom Bacillati; phylum Bacillota; class Tissierellia; order Tissierellales; family Peptoniphilaceae; genus Anaerococcus; species Anaerococcus sp. NML200537. The sequence continues at coordinate 700 of NZ_JAMXSL010000017.1, forward strand.
ATTAGAATTTAAGTCCTTATCTATATCTTTTTCTGATATTATGTCTATTTTTACTGCTCCTTTAATATCTAGGTCTAGATTATCGATAATTACTATATCACTATCTAATATATCTATTAAAGTATAAACATCTTCTACCTTAAAATCATATTTATCTTCTAAGAGTGGCGGGATTATAAAGCCTAGGTTAGAATTTTCATTTACTATGACCCTATCAAGACCGGCAAAGCCTAAGAAATAATCAGCTATATCATAGCTTATCATCCCATCTTTGCCAAAAAAGTCTTCCAAATTTTGCTTTTCATCTCTAAAAAATGATGTGAGTAGGACTTTTTCATTTTGGGCTAGTCTTTCAGAAAGATTTACAGCAAAATCTGTCTTTCCTATATTATTTTCCCCATTTATTAAATATATTTTCATAAAAACATCCTTTGTTAATTTTGACCATTTGCAGATTCACCGAGATTTCTAATATCATTTTCAGTTGGTTCTGCATTTATCATTTCTACGTTTAGGTCAAAGTACCTTGCTATTATATCTCTCATTATTGGTGATGCATTATAAGAAGTGTCACCTTGGGTTAGAACTATAGATATAGCTATCTCTGGATTATCATATGGAGCAAAGCCTACCATCCATGCATAGGTATCATAGTCTGTACCATCTGGGTTTTGACCTTCTACTTCTGCTGTACCTGTTTTTATACCAATATCTACCGGTAATTGGTTTAAAACAGCATTATTCTGACTTACTAGAAGTGTTCCGTATTTGATATCTTCTAAATATTTTGGATCTTTGATATCTATTTTATCACTATGAGGAACATTTTCAAAAAGCACTTCGCCTGAATCGTGGTTTTTAATCTTGTTAATTAGGGTAAGTTTATTTAGATAGCCCCCGTTTGTTATAGTTGCTATAGCCCTATTCATCTGGATTGGTGTGTAGGAGTTTTGTCCCTGGCCTATTACTATATTTAACATATCTGTTATATCCCAAACTGCTTGGTTTAAATAGGTATATTTTATAGTATCAGCAAGACCTGCTCTTTGGCCTTCTGGCATGATAAGCGGATCGTAGCCTCTTTCGTCGAAGAAATCTATTATGGCTTTTCTTGACCATTCTTTAGGATTGTCAGTAAATTTAACTATATCCTTTATATCTTGTTCATACTCATCTTTAGTCTTTTTAACTCCTTCTTTTATGAAAAGAGTTAGATTTTTATCAAGATAATCTTTAAGCATTAGCTTAGTTACTTCTACTTTTTTACCAATTGAAGGAACATTGCCCTTAGCTTCCTTAGGTATATTGATTTCAATACCTGTTTCCTTATCAAGTCCAAGCATTTCTGCAGCAAGTCTTATATCATTTAGCTCAAGTTTGGTTCCTAAGGAGTCTCCATCTTCTGGGTTTTCTCCTAAGGCTAGGGTGTAGAAATAGTAGTTACAAGAATCTCTTATAGCACCATAGAGATTTTCTTCTCCATGAGTTGTACCACTTTCTGTGTAGATTAGGCATGAAAATCTCCTATTTCCTATTTCCATGAAGCCGTGACAGTTATTAACTGCAAGTGGATCTAGACCCTTTTCTAGGGCTGCTAGGGCTGTTACTAGCTTAAAGGTTGAACCTGGCATCACTGCTGTTTGGGTTGCTATATTTAGCATTGGTCTTGGAGCAAGCGGCCCATCACTTTCTTCTACTTGGAGCCCTTCCCAGTCTGATTGAGATATACCTGTTGAAAATAGGTTTGGGTCATAGTTTGGATATGAAGCCATTGCTAAAACTTCACCAGTTTTAACATCAGATACTACTACAGCACCACTTTCTGCATGAGGAGCCATCTTAAACGGTCTAAATGAACCATATTCTGACTCATAAAATCCTGTTTCTCTCAATGCTTCTAGGACCCCTTTTAGAGAATCTTCGGCTTGTTTCTGAAGCTTGGCATCTATTGATAGGTAAACATCATCGCCTGGTTCAGACTTTGTTTGAGATATTAATTTGCGCCTGTTACCAGCTGAATCGACTGTTACAAGTGACCTACCGTTTTTACCCTTAAGGTTGTCTTGGTAAGATTCTTCAATACCAGTCTTACCAATTATCTCATCTCTAAGATAATTTCTCTCTTTTACATACTTATCTACTTCCTCAGGTGTGGCTATTGGTCCCATGTAACCTAGTATATGGCTTGCAAGATTCCTATTTGGGTAGGACCTTATTGGCATGGTTTCTACAACTATCCCTGAAGCAGAATCTATTTTTTCTTCTATTTTTAGAACTGTTGATTCATCTAGGTTGTAGACTATATTTATAGGTCTATAACCAAAGTTCCCTTGGCGGTTTAAGGTGTTATCAATTGTAAGTATTCCAACAGCCTCAACATCATTATAAGCTTCAAGATTTGTAACCTTTTTAAGGTATTTTAAGATTTGTTGGCCATTTTTTTCCTTCATAAGGATATCTACTGTTTCTTTAGTAGAATTAGTCTTATCCTTATTTGCATAGTAGGTATAGAAATCTTTTTTATCTGTAGTAAAGGTATAGGACCAATCTTCTGGATCATCTTCTGTGATATCTATGTTTGGATAAATATTATTTTTAGTATTGGCATTTTGTGCCATGTATTTCACATATTCTGACAATAGAAGCGGCTTTAACAAACCATTTTCATCAGCAAGTCTTGCAAGTTCGTCTACTGCAGAACCCGCTTGAGGATTCCTAAATCTCACGTCTACTGAATATTGGTTCTTATCATCTTTTGATTCAGTGATAACTTCTGTCTCAAAGTTCGCATATATCCCCTTATTTTCTAGCTGTTCAATTAGCATATTGGCTGGGATTACATAAGCTCCCTTATCATCTACCATGGCTGATGTTAAAACATCACTTATTGTAGCATTTTTAACTATTTCATAAAAGTCATTAGCTGGCGTTGACTTAAGATTTATCTTATCAAAGACCTTGTGCAATCTCGCTTTTTTCTCTATCAAGTCCTGATCAGCTTTTATGGCGTATTCATCCATGGTAAGCTTTCCTAATAAATTATTATCTTCTAGAAGCTTATATGCTAATAGCCTTGCATGAGAGTTTTGTAGTATTGATAAAAGAACTGATCTATCATTTCCTACTGATTCTAAGATTACATCTGTAGGCTCATCATCTTTTGTAAATCCTATAGAAGCAAGCTTTTTCTCATAATTTTTCTTATATTCTAGCTTAAGATTGCCATTTACCTGATTTGCATGGGCCGGTATATCTATCCCCCTCTTTTTAAGAGCAAGGATGGCTGTATTTGCTGTTTCATACTTCATTCCATCTTTTTCATAAAAGGAAAATAGAAAGTCAGATACTAAGTCATTATCTATAATTGTATCGACTACTTTTTCTATTGGCATTTCTTTTTGGCTAAAGTAATCTTTAAAGTCTTTATATTTGGAAGTATTTAATTTTATGTTGAAATCTTCTGTATAATTGACTCCATCTTCTTCAAGTATATCTACTAAATCTGATATGAGACTTTGCCTCTTATCAGCATCTACGGCCATTAGCTCATCTTTATATAGTTTTATGGTAAAAGATGGGATTGAGCTTGCTAGAAGCTTTCCATTTCTATCATAGATATTTCCCCTACTTGCTAATTCATCGACTTCCTTTACCTTCCTATTATCAGATAGGTCCCTATAATAGTCCCCCTTTGAGACCATTACATTAAAAAGCCTAACTCCAATTATTAACATTAGGAGAACAACTATTACTTGAATAAAAATAAGTCTATTCTCTTTTTTATCGCGCATATTATCCTCTAAATCCTATAAGTTGGTATATACATTATTTTCTTTATCAAATAATAATAAATCAGATACACTAAGGAGTTTAGGATTGCTTCTACAAGTATCTCAATTCCTAAATAATCTGTTATTGATAAGATTGACTTGCCAAAGATATAATATATACCATTTACAAGTAAGAAATTAAATAATGTTGCTATTAAGCAAATAATAAAGCCTTTAGTCTTATCCTTTGATACCTTTACTATATGTCCTCCTGCAAAAAGACCTATTAGGTAATAAGATAAGGCTCTTACACCTACTAACTGGGTAAATAGAAAATCTTCTATTATACCAACTACTAATCCTCCTGCTCGACCAGTCTTACCTGGCAAGACTTGGGATAGGGCTATTACTGCTGGGATTATAATATTTACATTTGCTCCTAATATATCAATTTTGGCAAATATAGATGTTTGCAAAATGAAGGTTATAAATAAAATCATAAAGCTTTTAAATTTATTCATGAATTTCTCCTTCCTTTTGCTTAGGTTGTTCACTTTTTGGCTTTTCATCTAAATTATAATTGTTTGAACTTTTTAGGACCAAAACCCTATAAAGATGTGAAAAATCAACTGGTGAATTTATTGTAATATTTTTTCTCAAAGAATCTTGTGTCATGGTAACTGTCGCTACCCTTCCTACATAGATTCCATAAGGATATATTCCACCTAAACCACTTGTTAGGAGTATATCTTTTTCTTCTATCTTGCTTTCTATATCTAACATATAGCCTTGAATGGTATTTTTATCAAACCTATCAATTACACCATAATCTCCCGAATTTGCATTTACAAAAGATACGTCATTTTGACTTGAGTTTATTGTTTCTACCCTGGCTGTTGTTTGATAAACTTCTGTTACCTTGCCTACAAGGCCTGTATAAAACTTGCTATCTCCTACAGCTTGGAGAATGATGTCATTTTTCTCAATCCCATCAACCTTGCCCTTATCTATAGTAAAGTGAGTGGTCATGGAATTTACATCTGTATTAATTAGCTTTGCTTTAATATACTTATTGTCTGTTCCCCTTGTGGCCGCTGCTTCATCTTTTAGGAATTCACTTCTATTTATGGCTGTTGCATATCTTGCATTTTCCATAACTAAAGCCCTATTTTCGGCTTCTAATCTTAGGACTTCTGCTCTAGTTTCTTTTGATCCAATTGTTCTTTCAAGCTGATCTATTATAGCAGATGAAATAGAATAAGTCACACTTTCTATTGGTTTTAGGAGAGTGTTAGCTATGTTTGAACCTGTTTTAGATAGCCCATCCACTTGACTTGAAATTAAAATCACTATTAATAAACTAACTATAGTTATTATAAAGGGTGTTTTTTCTTTTTTTACTCTTTTATATGCCATAAAAACCTACTTACGATATTTCAAATATTTTTCTGGATTTTCCAAAATCATACCTGCCCCTAGGATAGCATCTGTGCTTGGGTCTTCTGAGTGGTAAGATTTAAGTCCAATTTTCTTTTCAATGTATTCTGCCATACCTGATAGTTGTGATAGGGAACCTGATAAAGCAAAACCGTTTTTCTTTATGTCTGCCGAAATTTCTGGTGGTGTTTTTTCTAAAACTTCAAATACCATATCACATATCTCATCTGCAAATGGCAATATTGTTGAAACTAGCTCATTTGATTTAATAATCTCAGTTTTAGGCTTAGAATCTGTAAAATCTCTACCATCAACCGACATTTCCATATTGGCATCTTTTACCTTTAGGCTTGCTAGGGCTATTTTTACTTTTTCAGCTGTATTTTTACCTATTTCAAGATTTTTATTATCTCTAAAATATGAAACTATCTTTTCATCTAGGTAGTCTCCACCTTTATTTATGGTTTTTGATGTAACTATTCCATTTAGGGAAATTACAGCTACCTGGCTTGTACCAGCTCCCATATTTATCAGTAGAATCCCCTTAGATTCTTCAGGTGATAGGTTCATACCATACGCACAAGCTAAGGACTCATCTACAAGTATTATATCCCTACTACCTGCATGGAGAGCTGCATCTTCCACCGCTCTTTTTTGTATATCTGTAATGCCAGAAGGTACCACTATTACAACCTTTGGCTGTATAAAGCTAAAACCTTCATTTACTTTTCCAAAAAAGTAATTGAGCATAGCTTCTGTAAGGTTAAAATCTGTTATAACTCCATTTTTAATTGGCTTTACTACCTGTATATTTTTGTGGGTCTTGCCTAGCATATCCTTTGCTTCTTGGCCTACAGCTTCGACTTTTTGGTAGTTTTCGTCAAGCACTAAGCTTGATGGTTCGTTTATTATTAAACCCTCGCCTTTTTTATAAACTAAAATATTGCTAGTACCAAGGTCTATGGCAAAATCTGTAGCAATCAACTTTAATTTCATAATATTCTCCTATATATAATTATCTCTTTTTAAAGATACATAATCAGTATGACCAATTATAATGTGGTCAAGTACATTTATATCAAGTATTTCTCCAGCATCTATGAGTCTTCTAGTAACCATTATATCAGCCTTAGACGGGTCTGGATTACCTGATGGGTGGTTGTGAACTAATATTATTGACTTAGCACTCTTTTTGATTGCCTTCTTAAAAACTTCTCTAGGATTTACTATTGATGAATTTAAGTCACCTATAGATATTAATTCATTTGCTATAACCATATTTTTATTATTCAATAAAACTATGTAAAAATGTTCCCTATCTTCCATGGCAAGTTTATTTCTAAACATCTGGTAGACATCTTCATTAGATGTGATTTTGTCATATTTCTTGTTTAGATATTCTTCCTTAAGCCTCTTACCAAGCTGAAGGCTTGCTATTACCTTTGTAGCCTTAGCATCCTTTATCCCCTTAATCTTTCTAAGATCAGATACTCCTATTTCTAGAAGGTCTTCTGTTGAGAAGGAATCAAGGATTTCTCCAGCAAGTTCTATTGCGTTTTTCTCACTTGTTCCTGTTTGTAAAATTATGGCCAAAAGCTCTGTATTTGTCAGAGCTCCATAGCCATAGTTTATCAACTTCTCCCTGGGCCTATCAGATTCTTTCATCTGCTTTATAGTTTGTTTCACTTAAGCTTTTCTCCAATATCTAGTTTTTTCATATGCTTTATTACAAAATTGGATGAAAGGCCTACAAAAAATCCGGTAAAGGTACCAACAAATACAAGGAGTGGTAAATAATAAAACATCTTTATATTCTCCATAACTACAACAGATACTATTATCTGTCCAAGATTGTGGGCAAAGGCACCAATTTCACTTACACCAATAAAAGAAAATAGTTTATCATGAAATTTAAGGGCAAGAACCATGGCAATTGATGCTAGAATGGCCCCGGCAGCTGAATAAAAGAAAGCAGAAACTGCTCCTGTTATTAAAACCAGCATAAAGGATTTTAGTAAGGATATTGTAAGACTAGCCTTAAATCCATAAAAGTAAAGACTTACTAGTATTATTATATTAGAAAGTCCAAGTTTTGCACCCGGAATAGGAACTGGCATTGGGATTTGTAATTCAACAACTGATATCACTAGGGCAAGTGCTAAGAGAAGGGCCATATTTGTTAATTTTTTGGTATTCATTATCTTACCACCTTATCTATTTTTTCTTCCTTTTGGCTTTTTTTATCGCTTTCTTCTACCTCAAGAAAGAGCCTGTTAGGTAGACAAATTATTGTCTCGCCTTCTTTTGAGATTGCATGCATATGGGTACAAATTTGATCAAGACAATCAGCCTCAACAACCTTAGCCTTGCCATCTTTTATCTCAATCTTATTATAATGGCCACCATATCTGGCTACATACTCCCCATCCTTTTCTAAAGGAAGTCTTTCTATTATCTTTCCATCTTGTTCTACTACTAACATATCACCGTCATACTTTTGGCTTTCTTTATATATCAAAAAATTAAATCCTAAAGACAGGCACAGAAGTCCAACTATTACGATTATATCACCTTTTTTTATCTTCATCTATATATTCCCTCTATAAAAATTTTAATTGTACTCAATTATAATATTATATACTTTTTAGCCTATAAAACTAGGAATTTATATGTAAAATTTAAGATAAAAAAAGAAGCCCAGGGCTTCCGATCTTGATAAAGTATAAGAATGCTTTGTAGTTATATAAATTAATATTTTCCTATGTAGGAATTAACTTTATCAAAATAGTTGCCGCAGGCTTCGTTTTTATTCATTTATTGTTATACATTTATTTGGACATTTTTCACATGCTGTCTTTAATAGTTCCATATCAAAGTCATTACCGTGAACTTCTTTTGATAGGAAGTTATCCATTGCAAATGCTTCAGGGTAGGTTTTTGCACAAATTGTACAACCTATACATGAATTAGAGCAGTTTGCTCTTGCATCTTTGCCCTTGTCATGAGATGAACATAGGACTACTTGTTTTTGTGAAAATGGTATAAGCTCGATTATATTTTTTGGACATACGTCTACGCACTTGCCACAAGCTACACATTTTTCTCTATTAACTAAGGCTACTCCATCTACTATATGTATTGCATCAAATGGGCAGGTTTTTTCACAAGTGCCACATCCTATACATCCATAGTTACAAGCTTTTTTACCGCCAAATAAAGCAATTTGCGCCCTACAGTCCTCTAGACCTTGGTAAGCAAATTTATCCTTAGCAGCTTCTATAGTACCATTACATTTTACTATAGCTACCTTTCTATCGTCTGATGCTGTAGCTTCTACACCCATTGCAGCTGCTACTGCTGCTGTAGTGTTTGGTCCGCCTATAGCACAGGCATTTACTTCTGCTTCGCCTTTTGCTATGGCTGCTGCAAGTCCATCACAGCCAGGATAACCGCATGCACCACAGTTAGCACCTGGTAGGGCATCCCTAACTGCTGCTTCTTTGACTGATTTTTCTACGTGGAATTTATCTGAGATAAATCCTAAAGCTATCGCAAATACAAAGCCCATTACGGCTAGTATTGCCATTGGTAATAATAAATTCATCGCTTCCTCCTATGCTAAACCTGCAAAGCCCATGAAGGCTATAGCCATTAGACCTAGGGTTATTAAAGAGAGTGGGGCTCCCTTAAATGACTCAGGAACGTTGTTATATTCTGTCTTTTCTCTTAGGTAAGCTAGGATCATGATTGCTAGCATAAATCCTATTGATGATGCAAAGGCATATACTGTTGCTTCTACTAAGTTATAAGATAAGTCTATTGTTTTGATTGCTACACCAAGAACCACACAGTTGGTTGTGATTAGTGGTAGATAAACACCCAAAGCTCCATAAAGGGCAGGCATTGATTTTTTCATTACTGTTTCTACTGATTGAACTAGAGTTGCTATAACCAAGATAAATACTACTGTTTGTAGGTATTGTACATTAAAGGCCTCTAATATGTAATATTGGATAAACCAAGTTATAATTGTTGCAAGTACTATTACAAATATTACCGCAAAACCCATTCCTCTAGCAGTCTCAACCTTACTTGTAACACCTAGGGTTGGACAAATACCTAAGAATTGTCCAAGTACGTAGTTTGATACAAATATAGTTGCTATTATGATTTTAAATAATTCTACTAGCATGATAACTCCTATTTAGCTTTCTTTCTATTTGTAATCGCATGGAAGGCTGCGTAAATCATTCCAAGTACTATAAATGATGATGCTGGTTGAAGCATAAATCCTATAGTGTATTCTTCTGGTATGATTCCTATTCCAAAAAGTGTGCCTGCTCCTAGTAATTCTCTGAAGAAGGCAAGTATTGATATAGCTATAGTATAGCCTATACCTTGGCTGATACCATCTACTATTGATGCGATTGGGCCATTTTGTGATGCAAATCCTTCTGCACGAGCAAGGATGATACAGTTTACTACTATTAGTGGTATAAAGATACCCAAAGACTGATCAAGGGCTGGTGCATAGGCCTTTATTAGCATTTGAACAATAGTTACAAAGCCTGCTATAACTACGATGAAAGAAGGTATCCTTATTTCATCTGATATGAAGTTACGTAATAAGGATATAACTAAGTTACTCATTACAAGTACGAAGGTTACTGACACTCCCATACCTACAGCATTAGTTAAGGTTGAAGATATGGCTAGTACAGAACACATACCAACCATCTGTACAAGGACAGGGTTGTTTTTTATGATTCCATCGGTAAATATTTTACCAAAATTTACCTTTTCTTTTTTATTTTCTTTTGCCATGATAGCTCCTATTCTAATTTAGAGAGAACTTCTCTTGCATCGTTGATACCTCTTAGGATGGTGTTTGTTGAAATTGTAGCACCTGACATGCCAACTATTTCATTTTCCCCACCTGAGGCTGATGCCTTAACTTCACTGTCCATATTTACTCCAACCATTCCTTCTTTGAAGAAATCTTCTTCCATTTGTTTACCAAAGCCTGCTGACTCTGAATGGCTTAATGGAGCAAATCCTGTTATGTTGTGGTCACTATCAACACCTATTAAGAATTGTATATCGCCGCCGTATCCGCCTGGAGATTGGATTTGGAATACATATCCATCACCATCGGCTCCTTTTGCCTTGTATACTTCTTGGATTGTATCTGGCTTATCTGCAACTTCTACTGGCTCATAAGAATCTGCTTTATAAACTATAGCAAGGGATTCTTTTAGCTCTTCTTGTTTACGTGCTTCTATGATAGGAGCAGTCATATTATTTGTAAAAGCAAGGGCTAGGGCAGTTACTGATGTTATTAATAGTAATTTTATACCTAATTTAAAACTCTTATTCATTTTCCCCTCCTTTTTTTGCTTTAGCTTTACCAAAGATCCTATCTCTTGTGTGTTTTTCTATAACTGGTACTAAGAGGTTCATTAATAGGATTGAGTAAGATACACCTTCTGGATATCCACCCCATAGCCTTATAACAGCTGTTAAGAAACCACAACCAAAGGCAAATACTATTTGTCCCTTAGGAGTGATTGGGGCTGTAGTATAATCTGTTGCCATAAAGAAGGCACCAAGGATTAGACCACCTGATAAGATTTGACTTAGTAAATAATTAAGATCAAAACCCCTGCCAAATATTGCAAGTAGGACTGTTGTAGTCACTATATATGTAAGTGGGATTCTTATATGGATTACTTTTCTAAATAGTAAGTATCCTGCGCCAATTAATAAGGCTATAGCACTAATCTCACCAATACATCCTGGAATGTGTCCGATAAATAAATCCATTAGGCTGTAAGCTTTTGGATCTGATAATGGTGTTGCTTGAGAAACCATTGATACATCGCTTATAGTTTTTAGAGTTGCAACTCTTTCTGTTGGCACGAAGTTTGTCATTGTATCTGACCAAGAAGCCATTAGGAAGGCTCTTGCAGCAAGTGCTGGGTTTACAATGTTTTGACCAATTCCGCCGTAGAACATCTTTGCAACGATTATAGCAAACATTGAACCTATCACTATTTGCCAAACTGGTAAGGTAAATGGCACATTGTAGGCTAATAAAATACCTGTTACAACTGCTGATAAATCTTTGATTGTATTTTTTCTTTTTGTTAATTTATTAAAGGCTGCTTCTGATAGAACACAGGCTATTACTGATGCTAGTATTAAAACTAGGGCCCTGTAACCAAAGTAGTAAATTCCGACAGCTCCTGCAGGAATAAGTGCAATAATAACATCAAGCATGTCATTTGCTACTGTCCTTTTACTTCTAAGGTGTGGAGAAGCAGTTACTAATAATTGTTTATTATTTTCCATAATCCCCCCTATTTTCCTGCCTGTCTTATTTGTCTCTTAGCAAATTTGATAGCTTCTACTAAAGGTCTTCTTGCAGGACACACAAATGAGCATGAACCGCATTCTATACAATCAAGAGCGCCCTCTTGGTCTGCCTTTTCAAATCTACCGTCTAGAGCGTGTTTGTGGATGTAGTTTGGTAGCAAGAATACTGGACATACGCTTACACATCTTCCACATCTTATACAAGGATCTGCTTCTTCGATGAAGGCTTCCTTGCTATCTAAAACTAGGATACAGTTAGTAGCTTTTTCCACTGGTTTTGTGAGGTCTGGTTGAGCTATACCACACATTGGTCCACCATTTATAACCTTAGCTACATCATCTGAACCGCCAGCTTCTTCTAGAAGCTCACCAAAGCTTACACCAAGTCTTACCTTCATGTTTGTTGGGTTTTTGACTGATGAGCCTGTAACAGTTAGGATTCTTTCATATAGAGGTTTACCCATGAAAAGCGCTTCATAAATTGCATTTACAGTAGAAATATTTGATACAATTGCTCCTACATCCATTGGAAGTCCACCTGATGGTACTTCCCTATCTAGGATTGCATTTATAAGTCTTTTTTCATCACCTTGTGGATATTTGGTCTTAAGCTTTACTACTTCAATAGTGCCTTCGAATTTGTTAGATTTCGCAAATTCTTCTAGGGCCTTTGTCATTGTTTCGTAAGCCTTTGGTTTATTATCTTCTATGGCTATAAAACCTTTTTTGGCATCCACTGCCTTAAGTAGTTGAATTAAACCCTTTATTATATGTAGGGGATAATTTTTCATTATGTAGTCATCACAGGTGATAAAAGGTTCACACTCTGCACCATTTACAATTACGGTATCTACTGGTTTGTTTGGTGAATATTTAATGTGGGCAGGAAAGGCTGCTCCACCCATACCAACTATTCCAGCTTCCTTAATCTTTGCTACGATCTCTTCCTTGCTTAAGTTTACGTTTTCAGATTCAAGGTAAGTTTTTTCTTGATCGAAGCCTTCAGTGTCAATTATTACTGCCTTGGTATTTTTACCTGAGGCTGATTGTATGTCGACTATGTCTTTTACAATGCCTGCCACTGAGGAATGTATGTTTGCTGAGAAGTTACCAACTGCACTAGCAATCAAATCTCCTACAGCAACTTCATCTTTCTTATTGACAATGCACTTACTAGGTGCGCCTATGTGTTGAGTTAGTGGAATTGTTACAAGCTTTGGAATAGCAGCTGTTTTAAGGCTGCTATTTTCTGTTAGCTCTTTATATTCCGCCATCTGAACACCATGAGCAAATGTCATAGTATTAGTTGCCATCTTTCTCTCCTTTTATTATTTTTTCTCTACACTTCTATTATAGAATAAAATCGAAAATTTCTCAATATTTATCTTACATTTGAGATAATATCTTCTAAAAATGTCATAAAGTTATCAAAGGCTAGCTGTTTTAGATTTGCAAGTCTCTCCTTGCTAGGCAAGCCATTTTTGTAAAACTTCTTGTAGACATCATAGTTTGCATCTATTTTTGTTACATATTGCCTTGTTTCTTCAAATGGAATATCTAAAGGATTTGGATTTGTAGCATCAACAATTCCTTCATTAATCCACTTATCGACATTACCCACACCACCATTGTAGGCTGCTAGGGCTAAGTCTCTGTTGTTGTAATACCTATAAAGATAATCATAGTAGGCAAGACCTAGGTCAAGATTATACTCAACTTCTGAAAGCTTTTCTGGATGAAATTCCTTATTTGTAAGTTCAGCCGCATGGGATGCAGTTTGATCAAGAAGTTGCATCAAGCCCTTAGCATCTTGGTGACTTTGCGCATCCTTGTTAAAGTCTGATTCTACCTTTATGATTGATGCTGTTAGAAGTGGGTCTACATTGTATTTTTCTGAATATTCATAGATTTCATCTTGATAATTAATCCTTGTCCTAGATGTCTGATAGGCTATTATGCCATATATTATGACAAATAGAAGCAAGATTGCAAGTAGGATAAAACCTATAAATTTACCTATAGCTTTGAGTGCTTTCATAAAATATTTTCCGTCCTTAAAATTTCTATTATTTTTGCCCTGAGCTCCTCTATAGAACCATCATTGTCTATGATTATTTTACCATCATTCTTAGCATTGATAGATTTTTCTTGAGTGGCTATTTTGCTTTTGGCATAAAGTTCGTTTATCCCATCACGCTCAGTCAACCTTTTAATCTGGATTTCCTCACTTGCCCTTACAAATAAGATAAGGTCAGGGTCAAATTTAGCTTCCATTTGATAAAAAAGAGGTATTTCTACAAAGACATTTTTTTCATCAAGACTTCCTATCTGCCTTTCAATCTCTGCCATAATATTGGGATGGGTAAGCTTATTTAGTCTTGTCATAAGGTCTGGACTTGCAAAAATCATTTTAGCTAGCTTATTTTTATCAAGGTCCTCATTTTCAAAAGCCTTCCTAAAAAATGGATCTTTTTTGATGGCCTCATAATTTGCTTGACCTTTTTCTAATAGCTTTTTATTTACCTGGTCGCTGTCAATAACCACAAAGCCCAATTCCCTAATTATGGAGCTTAGAGCTGACTTTCCCGATCCAATTGTCCCTGTTATTACAATCTTATTTGGACTCATACATACTATCTCCAAAACCTATGTCTACCACAAGCTTTACCTTAAGCTCTGCCGCATCTTCCATGCACTTTTGTAGGATTTCCTTAGCCCTATCCTTATCTTCTAGAGAAGATTCTATAATTATTTCATCGTGGATTTGTAAAATTATCCTTGCATCGAGGCCTTCATCTAAGAGGGTCTGGTGAGTATTTATCATGGCAATTTTGATTATATCTGCCGCAGTGCCTTGGATTGGGGTATTTAGGGCAATCCTTTCACCAAAGCTTCTGACATTAAAGTTTCTTGACGAAATCTCTGGTATATAGCGTCTTCTGTGGAAGAGGGTTTCTATATAGCCTTGATCCTTGGCAAGTTTTACGACATTATCCATATAGGCCTTAATTTGAGGATATGAAGCCTTATATGAATCTATATAATCTTTGGCTTGTTTTCTAGGTATATTTAGGTTTTGAGATAGGCCATAATCGCTTATGCCATAGATTATTCCAAAATTTACTGCCTTTGCTTCAGACCTTTGAAGCTTGCTTACCTTATCAAGTGGTGTATTAAAGACTTCAGATGCGGTCTGGGTGTGGATGTCTATGTTGTGGTTGAAGGCATCTTGCATATTTTTATCATCTGCTAGGCTTGCCAAAATTCTTAGCTCAATTTGTGAATAGTCGGCATCTATTAGGATATTGCCCTCAGCTGCCTTAAAGGCCTTTCTAATGGCCCTACCTTCGTCAGTTTTTATTGGCAAGTTTTGTAGATTTGGCTCTTGGCTTGATAATCTACCGGTTGAAGCAATATTTTGTCTAAAGGTTGATCTGATTCTTCCATCTTCATCTATAGCATTTTCTAGGCCTTCGATGTAGGTTGAGCGAAGCTTGTAGGTTTCCCTGTATTTTTCAATCTTTTCAATGATTGGATGCTTATCTCTAAGTTTTTCTAGGACTGATTGGTCTGTCGAAAATCCAGTCTTGGTCTTCTTGATAACTGGCAAGTCCAAATCTTTAAAGAGAACTTCTCCAAGCTGCTTGGTGGAGTTTATATTAAACTCGCTTCCTGCGTAGTCATATATATCTTTGGTTAGGTCTTCTATTTGACTATCAAGTCCTTCTTTTAACTCTTCTAAGACTTCTCTATCTGTAGCAAAGCCAACTATTTCCATAGCTGCAAGGACTCCAGCAAGTTTCTTTTCTATATTGTCATATAGATCTAACATCTGGTATTCTTTGAGATTTTCTAAAAGCTTATCTTTAGAATATTCTATTGCATAGATTATAGATGCCAGGTAGGAATTGAGCTTATCAGACTCAATATCTTCATATTTTTTCTTCTTAGCACCCTTGCCCAAAAGAGCCTCTTCGTTATCAACCTCAAAATTCGCATAGGACTGGCTTAGTACCTTTAAATCATAAGAGGACCTTGATGGGTCAATTAGATAGTGCATAAGCATCAAATCATCGTAAGGAGCCTTAAGCTTTATGCCTATCTTATCGAGAAGAACTATTTCTTCCTTGATATCAAAACTAGTCTTTCTAATGGATTCATCTGCAAAAATTTCCTTGAAGTTTTTAGTAAATTCATCATCAGGCTTAATTATAAAGACCTTAGAGTCCTTAGTTTTAATAGCCAGCTTAAATATTTCTGAATGGATATAATTATCTCCATTATATAAGGATTTGAAGAAAAATTCCTTATCTTCCTTTATAGATTCAATTAAGTCCTTAAAATCATCTGTGATTTCATATTTAAATTCAAGTTTAGGGGAATTCTTGCCATCAGAATCAAGCTCATCTAAAAACTTATTGAAATTAAGTTTAGCAAACTTCTCCCTAAGGCTTTCCTTGTCAATCTCTCCAAGGGCTAGGTCATCATAGTCAAATTCTACAGGAGCATCTGTGACAATTGTCCCAATTTTCTTGGACAAGTAGGCCATAGCTTCGCCATTTTCGATATTTTCCTTAGTCTTCTTGCCTGTGATATCGTCAATATTTTCATATAGACCTTCTATAGACCCATATTTTTGTATATATTGGAGGGCACGCTTTTCGCCAATCCCATCCACCCCTGGGATATTATCAGACTTATCACCCATAAGACCTTTAACATCTATAAGCTGCTTAGGGCTAATGCCATATTCTTCCTTGATTTTTTCGACATTATATTCAACAGTATCTGAAACACCCTTCCTGGTCAAATAGACAATTATTCCATCATCTACTAGCTGGAGGTAGTCCCTATCTCCTGTTATAAGGACTGCTTCATCTCCAGCTTCCTTGGCCATTTTTGCATAGGTTCCAACTATATCATCAGCCTCAAAACCATCTAGGTCGGTATATTTGACTCCCATAGATTCAAGGACATCCTTAAGTATTCCAAACTGGTAGGAAAGCTCATTTGGAGTCTTATCCCTATTTGCCTTATAATCTTTAAATTCTTCATTTCTAAAAGTTCCACCCGACCTATCAAAGGCAACCAGGACATAGTCAGGCTTATATTTATCAAAGGCGTTCTTATACATGGTCAAAAATCCATAAACGCCATTTGTCATAACTCCGTCATTGTTGGTCAAATTTGGAAGAGCAAAAAAGGCCCTGTAGATCAAAGATGAACCATCAATTAACATTACAGTTTTTTTCATTATATCTCCTTAACAAAAAATATTTCTATTTTCTGCAACAAATCTTATCTCTACCTTATAGTATAACGTATTTTGGCAAATTTTTAAAGAAAAAAGGAAACATTCTCACAAATGCTTCCCATTTTAATTAAATCTCATTATATTTCTTTTTTAATTTATCCATATAGTCAAGGTCAATCCACTCCTCGCTATAGCCACATCTAGTGCAAATATACCTATCAACAGGAACTGCTGACTTAATTGTAAGACCTGTCATAATATTATTTCCAGTCCCATAAGCCCCAGCAGATCCCGGCACAAATAAAATATCACTTGCTCCACACTTTGGGCACTTTTTCGTATTTTTCATAAATTCTCCTTTTTACATAACAGGGTCAATATAACCAAGCTCCATTGCCTTGTTATAGGCTTCTATAGCATTATTTACTCCTAACTTATCATAAATATTAGCCAGGTGATTGTAAAGAGTTCTCTCGCTGATAAAAAGTTTTTGGGCAATTTTCTTTTTATCAGCACCTTTTACCAGCTCCTTTAAAACTTCTATTTCTCTTTGGGTAAGAGGCTCAATAATCAAAGTCTTCCTAGATGGGCTTTTGCCTTGGTGAACATTTTTAAGTCTTACTAGCATTTCCTCAATTTCGATAGACTTATTTATAAAATCCTTTACTCCCAAGTCAAAAGCCATATCCTTGTAATTGTCTAAGTCATAAGATGTTAAGACTATTATATTTTGTTTGGGATTTTCAGCTAGCAAATCTTTAATTAAATCAAGGCCTGTCTTATCATCTTTTAAATTTATGTCAATTAAGAAAATATCATAGGGATCTTTTTCTGTCATTTTTAAAAACTCTTGGACTTTTGATACATAAGTACATGAAATTTCTTCTTGCTCTTCTAAAAGCATCTTAAGAGACTGACCAAATAATTTATGGTCATCAAGCAAAATAATTTTCATTTCCTTCCACCTCCAAGAAAACTTTAGTTATAAGTATATCTTTATTTAAGCTATAAGAAATATTTCCTGCATTTGAATCTATCAAAAGTTTAAGAAGCAATACCCCTCTTTTGGATTCCTTAATTTTATTAAAATCAGAAAGGTTTGCACCATCACTTTCCATTTCTATATAAAGATAATTTTCTTTTTTATAAAGTTTGTAAGATAAATACTTGGCATCGGAATGCTTGTAAACATTATTTATAAGTTCCTTTGATATTATTGCAATCAACCTAATTAATCTTTTATCTTCTGTTAGATCCCTATCGATATATTTGCTAATTTCAATATTTTTATCTGGATATAGACTTCCTACATTATCAAATATAGCTAATAAAGATGTTTCCAAATTCGCTTTTTCAAATAAAGATGACTGATAGAATTTCATTATATTTCGTGCTTTTTTCTCAAGTTCTCTTAGAATGTTTTTAGTGTATTCTATATCAGGATTTTTTGAAGACAAATAATTTTTACTCGCAAATATATCTTGGATAATATCATCATGGATTATTCTTGCAAATTCATCTCTTTCACTAGCCATATAATCTGAAAGATAATAAAGTTTGAAAGTTTTATCATATGCTAATTCTTCTTCCTTTAAAAATAGAATAAAGAAAAATTCTGTAATAAGGAAAATTATCTGGATAAATATATTTATCATTACCGTTCCTATATCAAATAGGTAAATCACTGCAAAAATAAAAAATACAAGTCCAATAGTAAATATTTGGGTGGATTTTCTTGATATTGGCAAGATATTTATATATTTTATATTCTCCAAGACCAAATATTTTTTAATAAATAGGCTTGTTGAGATTATGCTTATGAGGGCGAATAGAAACTTATAAGGCAAATCATTTATTAAAATCAAACTTAAGGGTAATAATGATGTGAAAATTACCAAAATAGAAAATCTCTGAGGTATTTTTTTATTTGTAATTTCTGTATATATAAGTCCATACAAGGTGAAAAATAAAATAAGTGAAACTGCATTTAAAATCGGGCCCTCTTTTGCTAACAAATTGTTTTTAAAAAGAAGACCCCAAAATAAAATTATCATTAAATGGATGCTTACAATTTTTTCTAATTTCTTATACATATCTCAAAAGTAGCTGACTACAATCCTTTCTTTGTTGGTATTTATACCCAAAAATACGCTTATTGATCCTAAAATCAAAAGCTTAGTTATCAAGTAGCCAGGCAAGGAATTTGTAAAATTATATACTAGGATCGATGCAATCATGACTACTAAGGATAGTCCTATCAAACGAATTTGGAGAGAATTTACTTTATTCATGTTTCTAGTATCAAGTATTATCAAGACGATTATTAGAGTGTAAAGAAAACTTGATACAAGCAAATTTAAAATAATAATTAAGCTAATCTCAAATTTTAGTAAATTTAATATTAAGCTTGGAAGAACTATTATCAAA
The DNA here is from genome assembly GCF_026131715.1 of Anaerococcus sp. NML200537. Taxonomy (NCBI): domain Bacteria; kingdom Bacillati; phylum Bacillota; class Tissierellia; order Tissierellales; family Peptoniphilaceae; genus Anaerococcus; species Anaerococcus sp. NML200537. The sequence continues at coordinate 19,963 of NZ_JAMXSL010000017.1, forward strand.
GTCCCCAAATATATACTAAACAAATATTTGCCTAGGATTTCTTTAATAGAAAGTCCATTTGCAAGTAAAAATTCAAGCTTTTTGCTATTCTTATCTGATACCAAGGTGTTTTCAGAAAGTTCCACTCCAAACATTAGGAAAAGTATTAAAATCCCATCAATTTTAACTATATTCATGACCTTATTTATCTCTTGGCTTCCTCCATCAGCAAAAAATAGAGCCATAAAGGAGCAGATTAGTGCCATAAGAGACATTAATAAGGCATTTTTATCTAAAAGCTTTTTTAAATCGTTAATGACTAAGATCATGACCATGATCCTTCTTTATTAATTACAGATTCATTGTTCATTTTAGACAAATCTTTCATAGAAAAAACCGCAAAGATTAATCCTAAGCTAATATTTATACCTAATATGATATAAATAAGGTTTAGGTTATATTTTTCTATTAATGATAGAATCTTTCCTGAAAATGTGCCTATCATGTAAATTAAAATTGTTGTTCCAAAGAAAACTATATTTTTGAAAAACTTAAAGTTTTTTTGGGATAAAGATATAAGGTTAAAAAATAGGATTTCAAAATAGGTCATTCCAATCATTGTCGCAAATATGCCCACAATCCACTTAAATTCGATTTTAAAGTCTACTAGGACATAAGTTAGGAAAAATAATAAAAATGGAACAATAGAAGATAGTCTCCACATTTCTAGCCCATAGGCTTTAATCACATCTTTTATATCAATTCCTGATGCTAGGATAAATTCAATACGTTTATTTAGTTTATCCTTGACTGTAAGATTTACAACCATAGAATTAGTCATAATCAGTGAAATGCCAAGCATTAGCACGTATAGCATCAATACAATATAATCATTCCCTCTAGAATCAAAGGTCCCCTTATATAGTAAAAAAATAAAGCCAAAGGAAATCAGAGTAAATAATAGTAAATTCAAAATAAAATCTTTATCTTTTCTTAAATAGTAGCGACAAGCTCTATTAATATTCATCTTATAATTCATTTCCTACCTTCCTCTATAAATAAATCTTCTAAGCTTTCTCCTTGAATTTCGTCTATATTCTTCGTAAAAAGCAGCTCTCCTGATTTTATCATAGATACTTTATCGGCTACTTTTTCAATTTCAGAAAGATCATGGCTTGTAAGAACTATAGTCTTGCCTTCATTCTTTAATAATTTTATGAGTTTTCTTATCTCGACCCTTGATATTGGATCAACCCCACTTGTTACCTCATCTAAAAATATTATCTCTCTATTCATCATTACAATAATTAATAAAGATAATTTCCTCTTCATACCCTTAGAATATGTCGAAACATTTCTACCCAGATCATTTGTAATTTCTAACAAGTCAGAATATTTTTGATAAGAATCTAAACCATAGCCGAAATATAAACCGTATAATTTAATGTTTTCAAGTCCTGTCTTATCTTCATATAAGTAGTCATTTTCGAGTAACATTGCATGACTTCCCTTAAGTCTAACTTGACCACCATCTTCTTCATAAAGACCAGTAAGTATCCTAAGTAGAGAAGTCTTACCAGATCCATTAGGACCAACTAGAGCATGGACCGTATTTTCTTCAATTTCTAAAGAAAAATTATTAAAAAGCTTCTTATTTTCGAAGTTCTTACTCATATTCTTCACTTCTATCATATTCATAAAATCACCTCTTTATTATATTCTAAATAATTAGAGTAAATATTACATGAGTAAAAACTGCAAAGTTTTTTTGGTAAAACCTTATTTATAGACAATAAAAAAATCTATTGAAACTTGTTAGTAACAATAGATTCCTAAATTAATATAAAGTTTATTATTTAAACAACTTATAAAACATAATGGTGCCGGTGGTGGGACTCGAACCCACACGCCCGGTTGGACAACAGATTTTGAGTCTATCTCGTCTGCCAGTTCCGACACACCGGCCTAAATGCTTACCAAATTATTATATCACATTTTAGGCCCAATGTAAATTATATTTTTCTTTTATTTGCTTATATTTTTGACTTTCATATATTTTTATGGCTAGGATTCCTATACCCATGCCTATTAGTGCTCCTGCTAGGACGTCTGTTGGGAAGTGGACGTATAGATAGAGTCTTGAGAAGGCTATTAGGACTGCTAGGATATTTGTGTAGGTTTTTAGGAGTCTTGACTTATTTAGAAGGCTTATTATTGTCGCAAAGGTGAAGGCGTAGGATGTGTGACCTGATGGGAAGGAATTGTCTGATAGCTTGTGGACTAAGAGATCACTAAAGCCTGTCACTTCGTAGGGTCTTGGCCTTGCTACGATATTTTTAACTAAGATATTAACTATTAAAAGATTTAGGATAAAGGCAAGGATCATTATCTTGCCTTGTTTTTTTAAATCCCTTGCTGCCAAAAATATTATTATAAAGCTTATCCAAATAAGTGATAAATTTCCCAAAGATGAGACGGTGACCATAAATTTATCTAAGAGACCACTTCTTAACCCTTGGATGGCATTTAATATTCCTATTTCAAAATTTTCCATCATTCTACTCCTGTGTTTGCCGTCTCTAGGGTCATGTCGTAGGCTTGTTTTATCCTTGCTCTTTGGTTCTCATTTACATAATCGTAGTATTTTCCACCATCTAAGAAGTCTTCTGCTAGGTAGGTTTGTACGTTTCTGCCAAAATCATCATAGGTCGTTCCTACCCAAAGTGGGTGGAAGCTTACATCTGAGATTTTTTTATCTCCGCTATTTAGGTCCTTTTGAAGTTCTATCTCTAAAGCTAGGGCTTGTTCTACCCTGATGTCTTTGTTATTTTCCAGGCTTTGGAAGGAAATGAAATTACCTAGGGCGTAGGCTATTAGGCCTTCTCTTCCATCTTCTGCCTTGTAAAGCTCAACTGGCTCTACTACGTGTGGGTGGTTGCCTATTACTAGGTCTGCTCCCCATTCTATCATGTTTCTGCCTAGCTTTATCTGAGTATCTACAGGATATGAATGATATTCCACTCCCCAGTGTGGATAGACTATTACAAAGTCGGCTCCCTGGGCCTTGGCCTTTTTGATATCTTCTTTTACCTGGGTCTCGTCTGTTAGGTAGTTTAAATTTTCTACTTCTTCCCTTGGTACTATAAGATTTTCCCTACCATTACAACCATAGGTGTAGGCAAGGATGGCAATTCTTATACCATTTATCTTCTTAGTTAGGATTTTTTCTGACTCATCCCTCATGCTTCCCACATAAGAAAGACCTGCATCTTCTACAGCATCCATGGTTGAAAATACTCCCTCAAGTTCTGTATCCATGGAATGATTATTGGCAGTTGTAACTACATCAAAGCCAGCATCTTTAATAGCTGTAAGGAAGGATTCTGGTGAATTAAATCTAGGAAAGCCTGCATAAGGCTGGTTCGGATTTGTTGTTGTCTCGTAATTTCCTATTGCTAGGTCTGAATCTTTAATAAAATCAGATACATATTCAAAAGACTTAGAAAAATCATAAGATCCACCACCTCTGTTATAGGCATATTGGATTTGGGCAAGGTGGGCCATTATGTCCCCAACGGCCTTGATTTTTACCTTTTTAATGTCCGACTTTTTTTCCTTTGAACTTGCTTCTTTTTCTTCGACAGATTTTTCAGCTCTTTTAGAAGCTTCTATTTCTTTTGGGGCAAGTTTTTTAGCCTCTTCTTCTATCTTTTGATTTTCTTCTGCCTTGTTCAAATTGTTTATTAGATCAGCCACATCGGTGTTTTTATTTTCATTCGCATCGTTTTTTGATCCACATCCTACAAAAACTACTAGACTTAATAATGTTAAAATAAATGATAAATATTTCTTCTTCATAAACTCTCCTTATATACACTATACTATTTACTAGTATTAATCACTTATTATTTGTTGATGAAAGTTATTCTAATTACAATATAATTATAGGGTAGAATAAAGGAGTTTTTATGAGTTTTAGTGATTATTTTGATATGGAGAAAAAAATTATAGATGAAAGTTGTCTTATTTTAAGAATTCCCTTCAAGGAGGATTACTTAAATAAGATAGGTGCAATCCATGGTGGAGTTATAATGACCCTTGCTGATAATGCATCAGGTGACCTTGCCAATTCTTTTGGAATGGTGGCCCCTACTCTTTCGATGACCACTCACTTTTTAAGGCCAATTATTGAAAGTAAATATATCTATGCTAAGGCAGAAATTCTTAAAAAGGGTAAAAGAATTATAACTGTAGATTGTACAGTTTATGGAGATGACGAGAAAATTGCAGCCACCACTAGGACTGAGTTTGCTGTAACTAAAAAAAGATAAAAAGGCTAGGCCCATGATAAGATTTTTATCAAAAGGCCTGGCCTTTAATTATATACTGCAATTTTTCCTTTTGCTGAATCTAAAACGCTTATGTCTGTATCAAATATTTCTGTTAAAACATCTGCTTTCATTATTTCATCAACGCTTCCAGATAAAACTAGCTTGCCATCTTTCATGGCTAGTATCCTATCTGAATAAGCTGCTGCAAAGTTTATATCGTGGATAACCAATAAAATTGTCCTGTTAAACTCATCGCAGGCTTTTCTTAGGTATTTCATCATCGATACACTTCTTGCAACATCCAGGTTATTTAAGGGTTCATCTAGTAAGACATACTTGGTATCTTGAGCTAAAACCATAGCTACGTAGGCCCTTTGCCTTTGACCGCCTGATAGCTCATCAAGATACCTGTGTTCTAGACCTTTTAGGTCCAGAAAATCTATATATTGATCGATTATCTCCATATCTTTAACGGTAAGCCTACCCTTTGAATATGGATACCTCCCAAAGGAGATTAGCTGACGTACGGTAAGTTTAGCTGTGAAGTGATTTTCTTGCCTTAGGATGGATAAAATCTTGGCAAGCTCGCCGCTATGACAAGTACAAACATCCATGCCACCTATATTTATACTCCCTAGGTCCATATCAAGGAGCCTTCCTATCATAAGCAGGGTTGTAGACTTACCTGCACCATTTGGACCTATTATAGAATTTAGGCCGCCTTCCTTAATCGTAAAATTAATAGGACCTATCTTAGTCTCACTTCCATATATTTTTTCTACATTTTTTACTTCAATCATTCGCTCCTCCTTCTAAAGATTACTAACAAGAAGAATAATCCACCTACTAGCTCTATAAGTATTGATACCACTCCATTTGCATTGAAAATATGATTCATTACAAAATATGCAAGAGTGATTATAAAATAGGCAAAGACCAGGGCCATAACTAACAAATATTTATGGTTATAGGACTTGCAAAACTCATAGGTTAAACTTACCACCAAAAAGCCAAAGAAATTCATTGGCCCAATTAGGGCTGTTGACACACTCATGAGGATTGATACTACTATCAAGGCTAGTATTGTTGACTTTTTATAATCAAGGCCTAAATTAGTTGAAACCGCCTCTCCTAGGCTTAAAACATCAAGCTTCTTAGCATTGGCAAAAATTATAAAAGCTACAATAAATACGATTATAGCTGAAACTAAAAAATATGATGAATCAGCATTATTTACGGAAGCAAAGAGCTTAGCTTGAAGAACATCAAACTCAGATGGACTTAAGAGCCTTCTCATAAAAGCTGAAATAGACCTTAGGCCTTGGCCTAAAATAATTCCTACTAGAAGAAGGAAGTCAATATTTCTATTTGAGCTTAAGATGCTTGAAAATAAAGCCACACTCACTATTACCATTATAAGTATCTGACTTATGTAGTAGGTCATACCTGTCATGGCTGTAAAAGCTGTAACTCCTAAAAAGTACATAGTGGAAGTATTTATTGTTGAGTAAATAGCCTCAAAGCCAAGAAGTGATGGAGTTATGATTTTATTATTGGTAACAGATTGAAAAATCAAGGTTGCTAGGGCTTGGCAAGTTGCTGCTATAAGCATAGCAATTATTGAATTTTGTCTTCTTTTTACAACTGGCAAAAATGATGGGGAATCAATTGGCACCGGGTTATTGTAGGTTAACAGTCCATAAATGTTTAAAAGTGTAAGGCAAATTAAAAAAGCTAAGATAAGGAAATATCTTGTTTTATCCTTGCTTTGTCTAAAAGATATTTGATTCATATTTAACTACCCACTTTCTTTCTAAACAAGAGGATTAAAAATGAAATAGATCCCAAACTTCCCAGAATAAGAGAAACTGGTACTTCAAAAGGCGCGATTATTGTCCTAGATATGAGGTCTGCTATGATTATAACAAGCATGGAAATCAGGGCAATATATGGCAAATTCTCCCTAAGATTATCTCCCCTATAGATTGATACCAAGTTTGGAATTATTATCCCAAGGAAGGGAACATTTCCAACTACACTTGCCACAAGACCTGTAGCTAGGGATATTAAAACATTTCCAACTAGGATTATCCTCTTATAATTAAGGCCTAGATTGGTTGATACTGCCTCTCCAAGGCCTGCTAGGGTTAGCTTGTCAGCATAAATGTAAATAATAACCGATATTATTATAATAAGGTATAAGTATTCATATCTTCCTTTTTGCATTGGTGCAAAAGATCCAGCAAACCATACTTCAAGAGATTGCATCATATCAAATTCTAGGGCTACAAAGGTAGAAATTGCAGATACAACCGCCCCCATCATAATGCCTATTATCGGAACGAACAATGACGATTTGAACTTAATATTTCTTAAAAGGAGAAAGAATACCATCGATCCTATAAAGGCAAATATGATTGAAAAGCTTGTTCTTATAAAAAGACTAGCTGAAGGGACTAAAATATAGGCAAGGATAAGACCAAGCCCAGCCCACTCTATGGTGCCTGTTGTAGTTGGCTCTACAAGCTTGTTTTGACTTATAAGCTGCATCACCACTCCTGCCATACTCATGGCAAGGCCTGTTAGCATGAGGCTAAGGGTCCTTGGTATCCTTGTTATAAATATCATCTTCCATCCTTCAGGGTTTTCCCTAATATTATAGGCCCCTGTAAAAATGGATAATATTGCCAGTCCAAAAACCAAAAGTAAGAGAAAAATTAAATTCTTATCTATTAATTTTTTATGACTAGTTTTTTGACTTTTCATACTTATTTAGAAAATAATTCCTTAAGGCCTTCAAATATTTTTATGAAAGTTTGAGGAGATTCGTTTGTGTAGGTATCAGCAGGTGCATAGTATACCTTAGAATTTTTAATAGCGTCTGTTGATTTTAAGGCTTCGCTTCCTTCTATAACATCCTTAGCAGGGGTTGATTCTTCACCTTCCTTAGTAACAGCAGCATCCCTATCAAGGACTAGGAGGTAAGCTGGATTAGACTGAGCTATGGCCTCTACAGATATGTCATCTCCCTTGTGGTCTGTTGATGAATTTTCTACTTCTATAGCAGGTTTTAGGCCGAGAATTTCATATAGTGGACCCCAAACCCTACCAAAACCTGGAGCAGAGTATCCGATTTCTCCACCACTTACTACTACAGACATTACAGTGCCTTCCTTGTAGGCTTCCTTAGCTTCTGATATAGATTTGTCTAGTTTTTCTATAAGGGCCTTTGCTTCATCTTCCTTATCAAATATTTTGCCAAGAGATTCTAGAGAATCTTTAAAACCATTAACTAAGTTTTCGCCAGGATTTGCCGCCTTATCACTCACATCCCAGTTTAAATCGATAACATCAGCATTTGGGCAAAGCTTTTTAAGCTCTTCTGTATATTTACCAAATCTTTGTCCAACTATAATTAAATCTGGGTCAGCTGCAGCAATTACTTCAAGGTTTGGCTCTTTGTGGTTTCCAATATCTTGGATTTCATCGTTTTTAACAAAGCCGCTTGTAGCTGGCATAATTGGTTTTGGAGCAGCTACTGGTGTAATTCCCCATTCTTCAAGTGTTTCAAATGTTCTATTGTCAAGAGCTACTACCTTTTTAGGGTTTTTCTTTACTTCGACTTCGCCAGTCAAATCTTTTATTTTAACTGTAGCAGAATCTGAAGCTGTATCTTTAGCTTCTTCTTTGTTCTCATCCTTAGCAGCTTCTTCTGGCTGAGCTTGTTGTTCAGTTTGAGCTGCTTCTTCCTTTGGAGCTTCTTTCTCAGCTCCATTTCCACATGCCGAAAGGCTAATTGATGCTAATAACATCGCAATAAGTAATTTGTTCTTCATTATATCTCCTTATGAAATTGATTATTGATATCATAATCTTAGCATAAGAAAATTTTAAAGTCAAATATATTTTGAAAATGATTCTTATTCGCATTATAAAATAGCTTTTATAATCTAAAATTATTAGTATAGTCATCTTAGGATTTATTATGAGAAAGATTTTATTTATTATTAACTCAAAGGCAGGTAAAACTGAATTTGACATAAAAAAAGAAGATATAGAAAATACCTTTAGGAGGGTCAAAAGGCTATCAGAAATTGAGGTTGTTAACACAAGATACAAGAACCACACCAAATATCTGATAGATGCCTTTGATAGCCTGGATTATGACGAGAAAGTTGTCATAATTTGCGGTGGGGATGGGTCTCTTAATGAGCTTGTCAATGTAGCCTATGGCAAGAATATGGCTATCGGCCTTATTCCAATGGGCACAGGCAATGATTTTGCCAAAAATTTTGATTATGATTCCTTTAAGCTTACTGACCTCTTAGATTTTAGGATTAAGCCTATAGATTTGATTAAAGTGAATGACTTTTATTCTATAAATGTAACAAGCATTGGCTTTGATACCCAGGTTTTGGAAAAAGCTTATGAATATTTGGACAAGAAGCCAAAACTAGGAAAGAAAGCCTACCTAAAAGCTACACTTGCAAGTCTTATAGATCTAAACTACGAGAACTTAAGCTTTAAATTAGAATTAAAAGACGGTTCACATTTTGAAATATCTGGTGAGTATTTAATTTCTGCCCTATGCAATGGATCCTATTATGGTTCAGGTTTTAACCCTGCTCCTGAGGCTAAAATAGATGATGGTTACTTAAACCTTATCTTAGCTGATAAAATACCACTTCCAAAGCTTCCTAGCATGATTTTAAAGTATAAAAAAGGTCGCCACCAAGCTAGTAAATATCTCAGGGAAATTGAGGTTACAAAGGGTAAAATCATTTCTCCTAAGGAATTTATTGCCAATGCCGATGGCGAAATTTTTAGGGCCAAGGAAATTGACTTTGAAGTCCTACCAAAGGCCATTAATTGGGTTTATTTTAATTAAAAAAGCTTATCATCTCAAATTGAGATTGATAAGCTTTTTATTATTTAGACTTTTTGCTTCTTAAAATATATATAAGTATAAGAATTATAAAGCCAAGACCTAAAAGCCAATACAAATTAGACTCAAAACTAGATTTTGTTTTGAAATCTTCTGGCAGTCTTGATTCTTTGAAAAGTATTGCCGTTCCCCCATTATCTCTTGAAGGAATTTTTAAGGTCACTTTATTGCCGCTTAGCTTAACTTTTTTCTGATTATACAGGTCATATAAGTCTTCATCAGATTTTAGGTCAAAGCTAATAGTTTTTTCCTCATCACTAGTATTTAGGCCGATAATTAACTCACTATCTCCTAGGCTCCTAGCAAAAACAGATACAGTATCATCCATATATAGGCTTTTCCTATCGCCTCTTGCAAAAATTTCTGGATATGTCTTCCTTATTGCAATTAATTTCTGATAGTGGTCTAGGATTGGGTTATTTTCTATCTTTGACCAGTCAAAGTCATACCTATTTTCGCTAAATACGCCCTTGTCAAAATTATCCTTTTTGCCTGATTGGCCAATTTCTTCACCATAATATATGACAGGTTGGCCCTTGGCTGTAAGTTGTAAGGATGAAGCTACTAAAAATTTGCCTACATCCCCACCTAGTCTTACTTTTAAAAACCCATCTTCATCGTGGGATGATAAGAATTGGCCCATTTGCCTATCTTGGCTTATCTCTGAATTTCTTTTTGCAAGTCTATTTTCTGTTTCAGAAATTTTGCCACGGACAAAATCTTTTGCTAGGTCTTTAAATTCAAAGTCTAAGAGGGAATCCATCATACTTGGGTCTAGATATCCTCCATCCTTTAAAATAGAAGCCCCAAAATTTTCCCCTATCATTTTTATATCTGGCTTAGCTTTACGAGCCTCAGCCTTGAAATCCTTCATAGCCTCGTAGTCTACATGCTTAACTGTATCGACCCTAAAATAGTCGATTCCATTTCCCTTTGCAGTCTTTATATTTTTTAGCCAATCAACTTGCCAGGCAATTATCTTATCTCTAACGCTCTTATCTTCTGTTTTAAAATCTGGCAGACCAGCAAGTTCTGTTTCTATATCACCAGCCCCGCTTTTTTCCCTGTGCATACCGGTAAATGGTCCTTGGTTTTTAGTTCCATAACCTGAATGATTGATTACTACATCTACCATTAGCTTTATGCCATTATCATGGAGGGCATCGATTAAGTTTTTAAAATCATCTTCACTACCCAAATGTGGGTCAAGCTTAGTAAAATCTTCTGCCCAATAGCCGTGGTAAGCAAATTGCTTGCCACCCCTATCTGCCATCATGTTTGAATCGATATTTTTTACAATCGGTGTGATCCACAAGGTCGTAATTCCAAGATCTCTTAGATAGGGAATTTTTTCTATTATTCCTTTAAAATCACCACCATGATAGGCTTCTAAGTGCTCTTTATCAAAGGACCCTTCTACATTAGCTGGATTGTTATTAGATTCATCTCCATCAAAAAACCTATCGGTCATTATCATATAGATAATTTCTTCTTCCCAGTCTGAATTTTTCTTATTTTCTTCTGCAAAAGACTTAGGTGCTAATATTAAAATTAAGGCTAAAAATATACTCGATAGCCTAAAAAATATTTTTTTCACTGCCCCTCCTAGAATGAAATATGATATCTTATTGCAATGAAGCATAGGATAATTGCAAGTGGAACATATAAAAATCTTCCAAGATTGTACCAAATATTTCCATATTTATTTGGATAATTTTTGTTTACTTCTGCCAAAAGTTCATCTTTTTTGATTACCCAAAACCATGTTATGGCCCCAATTATCCCGCTTATTGGCAGAATGTAGATTGTTATGACATCCATCCATGGACCCCATTTGCTTATTGGATGGAGGAAGATTCCTCCTAAGTAGATTATTACTATCAAAGCAATTAGGACTAGGTTTCTCTTTAATTTTGGAAAGGAGAAGACAATCGCCTCTGCCACTGTTTCTATCATTGACTGGATAGAAGAAATTCCTGCAAAGACTATAGCCACAAATAAAATTAAGGCAAAGACTCTGCCAAGAGGCATCTGTCTTAGGGCTTCAGGTAATACTATAAATAAAAGCTTTGGACCTGCTTCTGGTGAAAGTCCATAGGCAAAGGATGCTGGTATCATAACAAAAGCACTTAGCATAGCAGCTAGGGTATCAAAAGCTGATGTAGTTGTTGATGCTTTTACTACATCTTCCCTATCTGGAAGATATGATCCATAAACAACCATTACAGTTCCAACAAGGGATAGGGAAAAGAAAGCTTGACCCATTGCTGCTACCCAGGTTTTAACTTCAAAAAGCTTTGCCTTATCCAAAGTAAAGATAAACTTATAACCATCGCTTGCCCCATCTAGGAAGGCCACCCTAACTACCAAAACTAAAAATAAAACAAAGAATAATGGCATCATCAACTTATTAGTCTTCTCTATTCCCTTTGTCTCATAAGCTAGGGTGAAATAAACCATTATTAATAGAATCAAGTGGACACCTACAAGTCTAAAGTCACTTGTAGATATGCTTTCAAACCAAGCCTGGCTATCCATAGCGAAAAGATTACCGCTAATTGTATCTATAAGGGCCTTTAGGACATAGGTTATTACTACCGCATAACCTACTGCAAGGAGGGTTACACCAATCATAGGTAGCCATCTTATAATTTTGCCAAAGCCTTCCATATTTCTTTCCTTGAAGGCTTCTTTGTAAACAACCATTGGGCCTGACTTATATTTTCTTCCTATAGCATTTTCTGCTGCGAGGCCTACCCTGCCAAATAAAAATATGAATATCAAATAAGGTATTAAAAATGCTAGGCCACCATTTGCTCCAAGTTGATAGGGAAAGGCCCAAACATTGGCAAGGCCTACAGCAGAGCCCACGCAGGCCATGACAAAGCCCCAGGAATTTGTAAATTCGTTTCTTTTTTCCATAATTACTCCATAATTTTTAAAAAAAGTGCCGACAAAGCGGCACCTTTCATATTAATATATTTTTGCTCCAGCTGGTATTGATGGGTCAAGCATTATTAGATTTAATAATTCCTCGCCATCGTATTCACATATAGCTGATAAAAGCATACCACAAGACTCTTCACCCATCATTTTTCTAGGTGGAAGGTTTGTTATAGCAAGTAGGGTCTTGCCTACTAATTCTTCTGCGCTATAGTTATTTTTAATTCCTGATAGGATTACCCTATCTTCTCCTGTACCGTCATTTAGGGTGAATTTTAGAAGTTTTTTAGACTTTGGAACTTCTTCACAAGATTTAACCTTTACAACCCTAAAGTCTGATTTAGAAAATGTTTCAAAATCAACATCTTCTTCAAATAATGGCTCTACCTTTACCTTTGATAGGTCAAGTTTAATCTTAGGAGCTTCTTGGCTTGCTTTATTTTCTGTTTTTTCAAGACCAAGTGGCTTCATTGTTGGGAATAGTAGGACGTCTCTAATTGAGTGTTGGCCTGTTAAGATCATTATTAGTCTGTCGATACCAATTCCAAGTCCACCTGTTGGAGGAAGTCCTACTTCTAGGGCATTTACGAAGTCATAGTCCATCATTTGGGCTTCATCATCGCCAGCTTCTCTTTTTCTAACTTGGTCTAGGAATCTTTCCTTTTGGTCTTCAGCATCATTTAGCTCTGAGAATGCGTTGCCTATTTCTGCTCCAGAAATAAAGGCCTCAAACCTGTAAGTTAGGCTTCTGTCGTCATTTTTTCTCTTAGCTAGTGGTGAGATTTCTACTGGATAGTCGGTTATGAAAGTAGGTTGGATTAGGTTTTCTTCTACATAAGCATCGAAGAATTCTGCTATAATTTCTCCCCTTGTTTCCTTGACTTCTACACCCTTTTCCTTGGCGATAGCTATTGCTTCTTCGTCAGTTTTTATTTCGTTAAAGTCTACACCAGAATATTCTTTGACAGCTTCTATCATAGGAATTCTCTTCCATGGAGCCTTTAGCTCAATTTCGTGGCCATCAAATTCAACAACAGTTGTGCCCTTTACCTTTTTAGCAATGAATTCAACCATATTTTCGGTGATTTCCATCATGTCTTCATAGTCGCCGTAGGCTTGGTATAATTCCATAGCGGTATATTCAGGGTTATGGGTTGCATCCATTCCTTCGTTTCTAAACATCCTGCCTATTTCATATACCCTATCAAAGCCACCAACGATAAGTCTTTTTAGGTAAAGTTCGTTTGCTATTCTTAGGTACATATCTATATCTAGAGTGTTGTGGTGGGTGATAAATGGACGAGCTGTAGCTCCACCTGCAATTGTGTTTAAGATTGGAGTTTCAACCTCTAAGAAGCCCCTATTATCTAAGAATTCTCTGATTGCTGATATGATTTTTGACCTTTGCATGAATACATCCTTTACTTCAGGATTTACTATTAGGTCTACATATCTTTGTCTATATCTTAAATCTGGGTCCTTTAGGCCGTGCCATTTTTCTGGTAGCATTTGTAGGGCCTTGGTTAAAAGGTCGCTTTTTGCTACTTCTATTGATATTTCACCTTGGTTGGTTTTAAATACCTTTCCTTCAACACCGATTATATCACCGATATCGTATTTTTTGACATATTTGAAGTCATCGCCGATAACATTTTTTCTATTTACTACTTGAATTCTGCCAGATTCATCTTGCACATCCATAAAGCTCATGTTTCCGTGGCCTCTTTTGGCAAGAATTCTACCGGCTACTCTTACAGTTTGATCTTCATATTTATCAAAGTTATCCTTGATTTCTTTTGAGTCTGTTCTGTTTTTAAAATTTACTATTCTGTGTGGGTCTTTGCCCTCTTCTTTTAGATCATGGAGCTTTTCTCTTCTGATCTGAAGCATTTCATTTAAATCTTGTGTGTTATCAGCCATTTTCTCTCCTTATTTAATACCTTTAATTACAAAATACATTTTACCATTTGGAGTTTCAACTTCTACCCTATCGCCAACCTTATGGCCAATAATAGCTTCTCCAACTGGTGATTCGTTTGAAATATATCCTTCAAGAGGATTTGATTCAGCTGTTCCTACTATCTTGTATTCTACTTCTTCTTCAAATTCTTCATCAAAAAGCCTTACAGTATTTCCGACTCCAACTATATCAGAGTTTTCTACTACTTCGATAGTTTTGGCATTTCTGATCATATCCTCAATTTTCATTATCCTAGATTCTACTTCACCCTGTTCATTTTTTGCTTCATCGTAGTCAGCATTTTCTGAAAGGTCTCCAAAGCTTCTAGCAATCTTGATTTTTTCTGCCATTTCTGGACGCTTTTTGGTTTTTAAATACTCTAGTTCATCTTCTAATTTTTCTAATTTTTCTTTAGTTAATATTACTTCTTTTTTCTCTGTCATTATATTCACCTAATTTTTCTTTATATTCGTCAAGCAGGTCAAAAATTTCCTTGCTTGTACATATCTTATTTACCCTATCTCTGTATTCGCAAGACTCATATAGGCCTTTTATATACCAGCCAACATGCTTGCGCATTTGATTTATTACAAGTCTTTCATCCTTAAATCTTAGGGCAAGTTCGTAGTGGTCTTTTATCTGATTTATTATATCATCAAAACTTGCTTTTGTGTAAGAACCAGTTTTTATATAGTCTTTTATATAAGAAAATATAAACGGATTACCCATTGCACCTCTGGCAAGCATGACCCCATCAGCCTTTGTTGTATTAATAATTTCTATAAAATCTTCTACGCTGAAGCAGTCACCATTTGCAATTACCGGTATTTTTACAGCTTCTTTAAGCTTTCCAATAGCATGCCAGTCGGCCTTTCCTGAATACATGGCCTTCCTAGTCCTTCCATGAAGGATTAGATAGTCAGCTCCTGCCTCTTCCATGGCCTTACCATTTTCTAGATAATTTATATGGTCATCATCTACGCCAAGCCTATATTTGATATTTATCTTCTTATCAGTTGCTTCTTTAAGTGCCTTTGTAATCTGATAAACTTTTCTAGGATCTTTTAGAAGGGCTGACCCTTCGCCATTATTAAAAATCTTTGGAGCTGGGCAGCCCATATTAAAGGATATTTCCTCAATATTTTTAAGGGGATTTATTTTTTCCTCAACTACTTTTTTTATCTTGTCTATATCAGAACCAAATATTTGGATATTGGCCTTTTTTTCTAAATCTGATATATACATGATATCCTCTGTGGCCTTGTTGTCATAGACTAGGGCATTGACTGATACCATTTCAGTAAAGGTCTTATCTGCCCCATGCCTTTCACATATTATCCTAAAGGCTGTATCTGTGACTCCTGCCAGAGGAGCTAGCATTATTTTTTTATCTGTTAATATTTCTGTCATAGATTATTTTAAGCCCTTCAAGCATCAAATCTGGTTCTATGGTTTCTATATATTTACTTGATTGAGAAATTAATTCTGAAAATCCACCAGTAGCTATGACGTTGATATCTTCTCTTTTAATGCCAAGTCTTTCTATGATTTCATCTTCTATTGTCTCTATTAACTTATCAATCATTCCTATATAACCTATTACAATTCCTGCGTTGATGGCTTCTGATGTTGATTCTGTGATGGCTGTGGTTGGTTGTTTAAGCTCTATTTTGGGTAGCTTAGCTGTTTTTCCAAATAATCCATCTTGGGCAATCCTTATGCCAGGGGCAATTGATCCACCAAGATACTTACCATCACCTGTTATAACATCTAAGGTTATGGCTGTACCCATATCCACTACGATGGATGGACCGCCGTATTTTTCATAGGCTGCTACAGCATCTACTATCCTGTCAGCTCCAACTTCTGTTGGATTTTCGTAGGCTATGCTAATTCCTGTGTAGGTAGTATGATCTACTACCTTAGCTTCCTTATCAAATAGCTTCCTATTTGCAGATTGCCAATTGTAGAGCACATCTGGTACTACACATGATATGATTGTGTCGTTGATATTTTTTATATCAAAGCCATGAATCATAAACATATTAAATAAAGTAGCAACTAATTGATCGCTGGTGCTTTTCAAGTCAGTTGCCACTCTAAATCTAGCCTTTAAATTTTCATCATCATAGACACCTATTACAGTGTTTGTGTTGCCAATATCTATAACCAGTAACATATAATCCCCTTTTTACTTGTTTAACTCTTATATGATACGGTTTTTAGACGTTTTTTCAAGATTATTTGCCTAATTTATGCTTTCTTATTAGGTCGTTTATCTCTTCTATATCTTCTTTTCTTACCTTTGTGGATTCCCTATTTGTATTGCCATCTTTTTTGATAGCCATAACAAGGTCTCCTCTTTCTTGGTCAAAGCCCCATTTTTTAAGTTCTTTAAAGCTTACAAAGCCTGTATTTATGAGCATACCGTTATCTGCTATATAAAGCTTTGTGGTTGAATAAATTGCAAATACTAGAGCAAGAACTATCATTATGGATGCTACCATCATGGAGTTTTTGTTTGAAACCTTATAACCTTGATATAAATTAACAATAGCTGTTACAATTAGAATGGAAAATAAAATTGCTTCCATGCTTGATATTGGTCTTTTGAAGGACTTTATATCACTCCCAAGGTGTTTTTTATCTCTTTGTTGCTTAAAAATCCTATAGATAAAAAATACAGTTATTACCCCGTATAAAATTAGTATCATATTGTCAAAACTTCCCATATATTCTCCTTTCTTTCAAAATAAAATAGGCCAAGCGACCTATTTCATCTCTTCTATGTCTTCGTATACTGATCTTTTAACTACGCCTATATAAGGAAGATTCCTATATAATTGGTTATAGTCAAGACCAAAACCTACTACAAATTCATTTGGTATCTTAAAGCCAAACCAATCTGGTTTTAAATCCACCTCGCGTCTTTCAGGTTTGTCTAAAAGTGTTATAATCTTTAAATCCTTTGGACCTCTTTGAAGTAAGTTCTCCTTGACCTTCTTTAGGGTGTAGCCAGTATCTATTATATCTTCTATAATAAGTACTTCCTTATCCTTTATATCCATGTCTAAATCCATTAAGATTTTAACGTTGCCTGAAGAATAGGTATTGTCAGCATAGGATGAAACTGACATAAATTCCATCTTACATTCTACATTTAGATATTTAGCTAGCTCGCTTACAAACATCACTGATCCTTTGAGGATGCAAACTAAAATCAATTCGTCCTTGTCTGCGTAATGTTCATTTAGAGTATTAGCTAATTTTCTTATCTTTTTGTTCAAACTTTCTTCATCAATAAGTACTTTCTCTATAAGATCATTGCTGTCAATCTTCATCATATACCTCGATTTGTAGTATTTTGCTCGTAAGGTCTGTGACCCTAAATTCTCCGCTCATCCTTAGACCTGTTATCCATATAATCTTATCATCCGATAAAATTATTGGCAGCCTATCTCTTTTAGCCCTATCTATCTTTTGGTCGATAAAAAAGTCCTTAAGCTTCTTATTAGATTTACTTCCTAAGGGGATAAACTTATCGCCATTTCGCCTAGTTCTAACTTTTAGGGGAAATTTAAGCTTATCATAATCAAAGTAAGCCTTTGATCTATCCCTTGTGTAAGTCTTACTATTAATTATACTTGATTTTATGATTTTACCATCAAAGTCAATCTCATCTTCGGCGTATAAATCATAGACGCTTTCATTTTTAAAGTCCTTGGCATCTTCTAAAATATAATAGTCGTAAGACTTTCTAAACCTTAGATCATCCTTTATTATTTCCTTGCCATTGGCAAGAGTAATTAGAGATAAAAATTCATCTATATTATCTTTTGAAATATCCTTGATAGTCCCTTTTAACTTTTCAATCCCAAGTCTTATGAGCCTATTTTGGTAGGGCTTTCTAAAACTTTCAAAATCATTTTTTCTAAATTTTATTGCCCTAACTGACCTATCACATATTTTATCAAAAATCTCTCCTATAGTATCATCTATGATTGTAAGGTCATCCTTGGCAAGGTCACTTAGTCTTGCTGCTTGGTCAATAAATCTAGGATTTATCTCCTCTAGAAGAGGTATTACTTCTAGCCTTATCTTATTTCTAGTGTAGTCAGCTTCAAAATTGGTGTGGTCTATTGCGTAGGGGATGTTATTTTTACCTAAATAAGTTAAGATATCTTTCTTCTTAATATCTAGAATTGGTCTTATAATATTTCCAGACCTATAAGCCATGGCCTTTAAGCCATCTATGCCTGTTCCCCTTACTATCCTCATAAGGACAGTTTCTGCCTGGTCATCCTTATTATGGGCAACTGCAATCTTTGAATGCGGAAATTTTCCTGCTAAGCGGTTAAAAAAATCATATCTCAGCCTGCGACCTGCATCTTCTGATGAAATTTTCTCTTTCTTTGCTAAATCATCCATAGACCTTGCTTCTGAGAAAAATTTAAGGCCAAGATTTTTTGCTGTATTTCTTACAAGGTCTTCATCCTTTGCAGCCTCTTTCCTATGGAGGTGGTTAAGATGGGCAAGGACTATGTCAAAGTCAATTTCTTTTCTAAGTTTATCTAGCATATAGATTAAAAATTGACTATCTGGTCCACCGCTTGCTCCAACAATTATCGTGTCACCTTTTTCTATTAGCTGATGTTTTCTAATAGTTTCTAAAAACCTATCTTCCATTTTCATTTGTTTCTGTATTCTCTTTGGTTTCTGTATTTTCTTGGCTTTCTACTTCATTATTAGGATCTACGCCCTGTCCTTGGTCAGGATTTTCTACTTTTTCGTTATTTTCTTGACCTTCTTTATTATCATTTTGATCAATTTTATTGATTACGCCTGAATTTTCTTCCTTGACTTCAGATTTCTTGACCATACCTAGTTTTTCCTTGGCGACTTTTTCCTTAAATTGGTCAGTATTCCTATTTTCGTAGTCTTTATTTAGGCTATCGATTTCTTTTTTGACATTTTCAAGCTTTTTCTTACTAGAAACTATATCTTGGTCGAGTTTATTCATATCAGCATTTAAATTTGAATTTAAAAAATAAAAGCCAATTACAGAAAAAATCACAAGACCAAAGGCTGTTAGCAAAAACCTCTTATTCTTCTTGCCTCTTTGCTTAAGGTAGGAATTTTTCCTAGCCTTTCTCATATTATTCGCCATCTATTACCTCATACATGCTCTCAGCATTATTTTTCTTAGCCCCTTCTATCAGGCTTAGAACTTTTGCCTTTAAGACAGATTTACCGAAGGTTATTTCAATTATATCGCCTATTTCTACCTCGCTGCCTGGCTTTGCTATTTTATCGTTAATCTTTACTCTCTCGTTTTCACAAGCTTCTTTTGCTACTTGTCTTCTTTTAATTATTCTTGAATTCTTTAAAAATTTATCTACTCTCATAACATAACTGTACTTTTTCTTATATCTTATTCAATAATAGGTATTTAGCCAAAAATTAGTATAGTATAGGTATGAAGTACATATTTCACATCGACTGCGATGCTTTTTACGCATCCTGCGAGGAGCTTAGAAATCCAAAACTTAAAAATATTCCTATGGCTGTGGGTGGCCTTACAAATAAGTCTATTATTACGACTGCCAATTACATGGCAAGGAAATATGGCATCCACTCTGCTATGCCTGTTTTTATTACAAGGGACCTCTGTCCTGACCTTAAGATTGTTCCTGTTGACCATGATTATTACAGGGAAAAGTCCAGAGAAGTCTTTGGCATAATTAGGTCCTATTCTAGAATCTACGAGCAAGTTTCAATAGACGAGGCCTATATACAAATTTATTTGGATGACCCAATTTCCTTTGCCAAGGACTTACAAAAGGAAATCATAGATAAGACTGGCATTCCAATTTCCATCGGTATTTCCTATAATAAGTTTCTTGCCAAGCTCGGTTCTGATTGGAATAAACCTTTTGGAATAAAGTATATTGATAAAGAAGAAGCTGATAGGATTTTACCAGACCTTGCTGTTGGAAAGGTCCACGGCATTGGTAAGAAAGCAGCTTCCAAGCTTAATCAAATTGGGATTTATAAGGTTTGTGACCTTCTAAAACTTGATAGGATCTTTTTAGAAGACCTTTTTGGCAAGGGTGGGGATTATATTTATCATGTAATTAGAGGTATTGATGACAGACCAATTGAAGTTTCAAGACTTAGAAAGTCAATTGGTAAGGAGAGGACCCTAAGTAAGAATACCAATGATAAGGCCCTCCTTAAATCCTATCTAGAAAGGATTGCAAGGCTCATTGAAAAAGAGATGGATGATAAGAAAATCCAAGCAAAGACAGTTTCTATCAAACTTAAGGATGAGTATTTTAAAAATAGAACCAGGTCTTATACACTTCAGGAGCCCATTTATAAGGCAAGTGATATTTACAATGAAGCGATAAGTCTTTTTGATGAGGTTTTTGAAGGTGAATACCTAAGGCTTATCGGTATTTCCCTTTCAAATTTATCGGATAGGGATATTGACCAACTTACCTTTTTATAAAAAAACCAAGTCTAATCCATCTTGTGGATGACTTGGCTTTTTCTTTTATTCTTTATCTTCAAGTAATGATTCTTGTTTATCTTCTTCGGCTTCTTCTGATGAGTCTTCAGCTTTTGCGTCCTTTTTGAATGCCGCTCTTACCTTAGCATCGATTTCTTTGGCAAATTCTGGATCATCTTCTAGCATTTTCTTTACATTTTCCCTACCTTGTCCAAGTTTTTGGTCACCGTAGGAGAACCATGATCCTGCCTTGTCAATTATATCTAAATCTACCGCAGTATCTAGGAGTACTCCTTCTTTGGAGATTCCCTTACCATACATTATATCAAATTCTACTACCTTAAATGGTGGTGCTACCTTGTTTTTAACAATTTTTACCCTTGTACGAGAACCAATTGAATTATCTCCCTCAGTGATTGTTTTTATCCTTCTTATATCAAGTCTTACTGAAGAATAGAATTTAAGGGCACGACCACCTGTTGTTGTCTCAGGACTTCCAAACATTACACCAATTTTTTCTCTTAATTGGTTAATAAAGATAACTGTAGTGTTTGATTTAGCAATAATACCTGTTAGTCTTCTTAGGGCCTGGCTCATAAGTCTAGCTTGTAGACCCATATGGCTATCTCCCATTTCTCCTTCGATTTCTGCCTTTGGTACTAGAGCTGCTACAGAGTCTATTACAATTAGGCCAACCGCCCCACTTCTTACAAGACTTTCAGCTATATCAAGTCCTGCCTCACCTGTATCTGGCTGACTCATGATAAGATTGTCTATATCTACACCAAGATTTGCGGCATATTCCGCATCTAGAGCATGTTCAGCATCGACAAAGGCACAAGTATCACCAAGCTTTTGAGCTTCAGCTATTACGTGAAGGGCTAGGGTTGTCTTACCAGATGATTCTGGTCCATAGATTTCTATTACCCTACCACGTGGAAGACCACCTATGCCAAGACCTATATCAAGGTTGATAGCTCCAGTTGGTATTGCTTCAATTTCAATCTTAGGAGCATCTCCCATCTTCATTACAGAACCTTTTCCGTATTTTTTCTCTATTTGCTTAAAAGCTTGGTCCAGGGCTTTTTGTTTTTCTTTATCCATATTTTCTCCTTATACATTAAATGTCTAATCGTTAGTACTATTATATAC
>NZ_JAMXSL010000018.1:0-40922 GCF_026131715.1 Anaerococcus sp. NML200537
ATATTACTTTCATAAAAATCATACATTAAAAATATTACTAAGATTAAATTTACTGTCTGTAAAATATAAACAAGTGCCTTTATAATAGATGATAAGAAGATTTTAAGCTTCAAAAACTTACATTTATCTATAAAAAACATAGCTTTGTCAAATCTATTCTTCATAAGCCATATCATCTCCTAATCTATTAAAATATTCTCTATATTCACTTGAAATATTTATTAGCTCTTCATGATTACCCGAATAGATAATCTGTCCGCCTTCCATATAAGATATTTCATCAAAGTCTTTTATGGTTTCTAATCTATGTGCTGTTTGAATTACAGTTCTTCCCTTGAACAATTCTTCTAAATTAGAGATTATTCTAAACTCATTTTCTCTATCAAGTGAGCTTGTAGGTTCATCTAGTAAAATTATAGAGGCATCTCTTAAAAAAGCTCTTGCTATTGCAATTCTGCTTTTCTGTCCACCTGATAGTTCAAAGCCCCCTTCTCCTACTTTTGTATAAATTCCATCGCTTAATGAAGATATAAAATCGTAAATGTTAGCCTTTTTCAAAGCATCTATAACTTCATCCTCAGTAGCATTTTTCTTAGATATTCTTATATTTTCAAATACTGAGTTGCTAAATATATGATTTTTTTGCAAAATAATACACATTTTGCTTTTTATTTCCTTTAAATTACCTGTCGCCGCTAAATCCAATCCAAATACAAAAGCTTCACCTTGAAAATTATTTAAAAATCCACTAAGGCATTTTATTATTGTGCTTTTACCAGAGCCACTGCTCCCAATTAGAGCTAACTTATGTCCCTCTTTTATTCTTAGATTAATATTTTTAAGAACACTATCTTTGCTTTGAGGATATTTGTAAGATAAATCCTCGGTAAAAACAATATAATCTGAATCAGAAATAATTTTATCTGTTTTATCTAAACTTCTATAATCTTCAGAACACTTGATATAAGTCGAAATTTTTTCCTTGTATACCTTTGCCTTTGCCATTTTTAAAAATGACCCATGAAGTGTGCTTATTGAGTTGTAAATAATAAACAATATGAATGCATTTGTAGCAACTATATTCATATCAAATTTCTTAATTATCATATATCTAAATAAAATTATTAATGATAGTAATTTTATTATGTTCATTACTACGTCTTTAAATAATTGTGATAAAGTCGTAAGATGAACAAAGCCCATGGATGCTTGTTTAAGCAATTTAGATTTATTTTTAAGTTTAGATTTGTAAAAATCTACACCATTTAAAGACTTTAATGTTTCTGATCCATTCAATGCTTCCATCGACATCATAGAGTATTCTTCATTGATTTGCCCTTCCTTTTGGCTGCTTTTGGAAATTAGTGGGTCAAATAACTTCTCAAGTAAAAAGATAATTGTTAGCGTTGCAACAAATAACAAGGCAAGTTTGTAATTTACATAAAGCATATACACAATCCCACATATTAAAAGAGTTAGCTTAAATATTAGATCTGGCAAGGCTTCAAAATAATAAACCCCCATCCATTCTATGCCCATCCATAAGTCAGTGGTTAGTTCTCCAGTATGCTTTGAATCATCAATGTTCTTAGTAAGAAAAATAGCCTCAATAAATTCTCTTCTAATCTTATTTTTGAATTTTCCGTGCAAATCTTCATTTTTTCTTTTAAGATAGAATATGAGTACATATAAAGATGCTTTTAATATTAAAATATACATTAACATCTTAGTATTGGCAGAATTATTGCTCCAAACTAGATCGTAAGAGATATTAATAACAGCTATATTTAAAATGCAGTCCAAAATCAAAGACAATAAATATAAAATCATTAATATATTTTTGCTACTTTTTTTCAAAATCTTCATATTACACCTAATGAGGGTAATCACCTAAAAACAAATCTGTATATTTAACTCCCTCATCTGAATATCCCATAATTTTTTTAAATTTTAACATTCTATTACTTGGGCATAATAGAGGTTCAGACACTATTTGTATATCACCAGTTACTACTACTTTTACTGAAGGAATTCCTCCTAGATTTTGATTTGTTAAATCAACAAAAAGAACATCTCCATTGGTCGCTTTATTTACTTTTGAAACAACAAAATTTAATGTTTCTTCTAATGTTTCAAATTTACTTTGTTTGAACTCATCCATGCTTTTCATTTTTTCTGAATTAAGATCCATATCTTTGAATTTAAAATACCCTAAATTAAAGATACTATCTCTGCTATTAATCAAGCCTGTAAGGTTTTTCCTCCCATACTCTGTAATTCTAGATTGAATAGGTGGTAATTTACCTTGGACAGCTTCAGTAATAGATCTCTCTAACGCAATCTCCGGATCTATAGATGATCCAAATCCATTTGTTGCATACTCTATATAATTATTTTCATCAATAATCCATGTTCGTATTGTAGGTATATCTATATCATTGGTATAGTCTCTACTTATAATTCTAAATCCTTCATTCTGTATTTTGCTGATAAGATCTTTTGTAGTTTCTTTTTTTACAGTAGAATAATCTATTATTGGTAATTTTATAATATTTGATTGTCCAATACACCAAGCATCATGTTCTATAACTTCAAAAAGTCCTTGTAATATTGCATCTTCAATAGTGACTCCAGAGGATAATCCTGATGAACCGACTGGAACAAAGTCTCCTTTGAACTTAACTCCAGTTAAGAAGACTCTTGAAGCAGGTATAAGTTTAGGCTGATTGCTTATTAATGACTGCCCCCATACCCAATCTACTTCCATATTTTCATCATAGTCTTCATATCTATCATATATTTGCTTAATTTGATTTGTTGTAGATGAAATATCTATAATATGATTTTTAATATCACTTGGTTTTGCTCGTAGTAAAGGTATATCACCATAATAATGAGAGCTTAATCTTTCCATAAGCTCAAACGTGCACGAAAACAAAGCTTGCTGCTCTGTTATTCCCTTGCCAAATGAACGCTGATATTGAATAAAATAAGGAGTGTTATTCTTATGTGTTACATCCACATTTGCTCTATATACTGGAAGTATATTTTTTAATTTGTTATTAACTCGTGTAAGGTTAATATTAATATTTATTTTATTTAATGCTTTCTCTATAGTATTTTGTGTTTCTTCAGGACTTACGCTTCTAAGACCACCTTTAAAATATTTTATCTCTTTACTGCTATCACTAAATAATTTAATTGATCTAGGAACTACTACGTTTTTACTTTTATCAATCTCTATTAATTCTCTTGTCATTCCATTACAAGCACTACAATTAGTCGTTGGATAGTATACGCATGTTTTAAGCTCTTTACTTTTCAGATCCCAGATTTCTTCTTTTTGGAAATAATAAAAGTTAACTTTATTCTTTCTTAAATTAAGAATATCGCTTTCTATTTTATTTAAACATAAATTAAATAAAGTTTTGTTGCTATAAAAATCTAGATTTTTAGACACATAAAGATTTTTTATGTTTTCTATGCTTATTTTATTTTCAGAATTTTCATTTAATCTATCTATATGGTGTTGTATAATGCACTCATAACAGGCACTTTTCATTGGGAATATAAATGGCCCACTAATTAAATTAACTCCATCATTTCTTAAAATTACAAAAGGAATATTAGCATTAATCAATAATTTATTTAACCATATTACATCTTTATATTTAATATTTGATTTTATTAAAAAAACACAATCAAAATCAGATGATTTTATTGCTTTTTCTACTGCGTATACATCATTTATAACATCAACATCGATTTTGGAAACAAAAAAATCTTTGATTTCTTTGTTTATCTCTGTATCAGAAATAAGTAAAATATGAGATTTATCATAATCGTGTGTCGAATTAAGTTCTTTGGAATTCAATAGAATGCCCTCAGTAATCAACACGTCAATAAATTGATCTATTTCCTCAATCGAATAATATTTGCCAAATTTCTTGTATATTTCTTCTCTATTGCCAAATTCTTTTACTAAATGTAGTATCTCATTCAGTATTTCGTAATCGCATTCAAGGGTTTTGAAACAATTATCTTGATAAATAGTGATTTGATTATTGTTAATTTTAGATACCGAAATTGTATCATTTACTTTAAGATTCACATCTAACCTCCTAATATGATAGTTAATTTGTGGCATTTAAGATTTAATTTTTATTAATTAGATCTCAGTGTGTGAGAACAAGAATCAACGCTTGATTGATTATAGTTAACATTTTTTTCGCTGTTCACTTTTATTGTCATTCCCGCATACCTCCTTTATTAAATTACAAGTATTATTTTAAATAATAGTATCTACATTTGTTTTTATTAATCTTAAATGCCACATTTATATTTGGTTAAATGAATGATACTATCATTTAATTATAGATTATAGCATATTTCGCTCCTGATATCAATAATTATTATCATTTAATAAATTTTATGAATTAATCTCTCTTCACGAATATTAGTTATGATCCTGATTTTTATCTGCAATTTGCTATTTATCCCAATAATATCTATTCTTCTCTAATTTGAAAACTATCAACTGATAGAAAAGCACACTCATCTAAGGGTTATGAAGTCTGGTCAAGAAAACATAATATCAAAACAATGGCTGATTCAATAATAAAATTAAGAGAACAAGGAATTAATTCAATTACCCAACTCGATGATCTAATAAAAAAATCTGCCGATGATAGACAAGACTTGTTAGATAAAATAAAGGCAGTCCGAAGACTGCCGATATTTACCTCTCTGCACCTTTGCTATGTTCTTTCTTATTAGACTTAGTTTTGTCATCTATACTTAAAGCTTTTTATTTTACCAGTCCCTTGATCAACATTTTCTTTAGCTTCATCAAATCCTAATACTAATTTCGCATAATC
The DNA here is from genome assembly GCF_026131715.1 of Anaerococcus sp. NML200537. Classification (NCBI taxonomy): domain Bacteria; kingdom Bacillati; phylum Bacillota; class Tissierellia; order Tissierellales; family Peptoniphilaceae; genus Anaerococcus; species Anaerococcus sp. NML200537. The sequence continues at coordinate 4,878 of NZ_JAMXSL010000018.1, forward strand.
CATAACTTGAACTTCTGTCCCTAAAGTCATTTACTATTCCTCTTCACTAAAATTGTCTTCAAAACTTATAATATCATTAGGCGTACAAGATAGAGCCTTACATATTCTTTCTAAATTTTTAAATGTAATTGGTTTATCCTTTCCCATTTGTGCCATAACATTTGTTGTAAGTCCTGCCATAGCTATTACATCTGTTTTCTTTAGTCCTTTTTTTGCTAACTGTATCCATAATGGTTTATAGTTAAGTGCCATAATATCCCTCTTTTTTTCTTTATTAGATTTATTTAATTATAGCATAAATATTGATTTCATTCAATCTTACATTGATTAAGCGATTTGTTTTAGAGAATTTGTTGTGTTATTCCGTCCTTATTTTGCCATAAATTGCTTAATACCTTGAGATTTAGCACCAGATAGTGATAGGTAATCCTTTGATGTTATCTCCGGATTTTCCCCCACTTCACACCGTGCATGCGACTTTCACCGCACACGGCGTTCCATCACAAGAAAGATTTTCACGTTTTAACTAAGACTTACACACTTCGTAACAAATTATTTTTTTCTAAATTAGTGGCAATCCTGCCATTTTTCTAAGCTTATTACATTTCTCGATCTGCTTGACCGTTAAGCCAAGCTCTTTTATATATTTTTGGATTGTATCTTCTTTTGTTGCATGGATAAGTATATGAACTGCTTCTGTAACAAGAATTAAGTTGCTATAACTGTCTGTACCGCCTTGTTCAAGCGGTATCTTGTGATGGCAATGTATATCGTTTGGTGTAAGTTTTACACCTGTTACCCCACATCTGCCATATTGAGCTGCAAAGAGCGAAATTCTGTTGTCTGCAAACTCTATACTCTTATCAAGTACAGGATGTCTCATCAACCAAACAAGTGTATCTACATCAATTTGCAGATTTTTATGAATAAAAGCTCTGCCCTTTACAGTGTATTTATTTACAACCTTTTTCTTGTGTTTTGCGTCCTTTGTCCTAATATATCCAACTGGAATTAGCGGATGTCCATTAAGGAAGCGAAGCTGTTTACTTTTTCCATATTTTTCTTTGATAAATCCTTTGTTTAGCGTTCCACTGGTTTTAATATCAAGTCTGTTGTTCATCTGCTTTTTAATGTGAAAGGCTATTTTAGCAAAGTCCAAACTTACATTTGTTGCTATTTGGTAGTAATTATGCAAGCCTGAAACAGTGGCATTATACTTGGCTATTGCTTTGTACTGTTCCTTTTTGTTTGCAGGTCTTTTTATATCCGCAACACATTTAGAAATATCTTCTTTTGCATTTTTCAGTGCCTTATCACTTATATGCGACTGTACAACAAACTTTTTGCCTTTTGGTTTAACCTTCAGCTTGAAACCTAAGAACTCCGAATACTTTTGTTTTAGATTTGTTATTTTAGATTTTTCTTCACTTACATTTAGTTTTAATCTGTCTTGCAACCATTTTGTAACTGCCTGATAGGTTCTTTTTGCATCGTAGTAATTACGGCAAAATATCTTAAAATCATCAGCATACCTTACAATGTATATTTCTTTTAGGTTGCTTGTTCTTAAAGCTCTGTAGGTATGGCTTTTTATCTCTGTTCCTTGACTGTTCGTTCTCTGTTTATATGGATAATGCGTGGGCATTGTCAGCCATTGAGAAGAAACCCACCAATCTAATTCGTTCAAGACTACATTAGATAGTAGCGGTGATAATATACCGCCTTGTGGTGTTCCCTTTGTTGGTGTAATTACCTTTTTATCGGGCATAACTATGTCTGCTTTCAGCATTTCCTTAATGATACAAAGTAACTTTTTGTCATGGATTCCTAAATTCCAAAGCTGCCTTATGAGCTTTGCATGATATACGTTATCGAAAAATCCTTGTATATCAATATCGACTACATAGTGTAAGTGCTGTATCTGCATTAGTCTTGCACATTCTGCAATAGCGTGTTCCGTACTCCTGTTAGGTCGAAACCCATAGGAACTGTCATGAAACTTAGCTTCACATATCGGCTCTAATATTTGCAAGATACATTGTTGTACAATTCTATCTACAATAGTTGGTATTCCTAAAGGTCTAATTTTCCCATTAGGCTTTCGCATTTCCACTCTCTTTACAGGGCGTGGCTTATACCAATGAAACTGTTTTTGTATGAGAGAAATGTATTCTTCTTCATTTAGCCTTGATAGATGTTTTATTGTTCTGCCATCTACCCCAGCCGTATGACTTCCTTTGTTCCCTTTTATACTACGATAGGCAAGTTTAATATTTTCTCTTGAAGTTATCAACTCCATTAAATTTGAAAATACTTTATTATTACCGCTATCTTCATATAAATCATCAAGGACTTTTTGCAAGTCATAGTATTCCGTATAACGGATTTTGCTTTGTTTCAGTGTTTGTTTCGAAGTGGACACAGTCACCATCTCCTTTCGGATTTGATTTTCTTTGTCATACTCGAAGCTGTGTTTGTCTTAATTTCAGTTCTTGTACTTTCATGTGACTGGTGGCTATCCCTCCACGAACTTATTATTTTCGCTTCATAGGTACTGTGCCACCACTTTCACCGAGATAAAGAATGGTTATATGCTGTTTTTTTCAGTCATTTTCCCATTCAACACTTCATTAGCATTAGACTGCTTCCATGCTCTTGGCTTACCACGTTCCGACAATCTTATCTTTGAATACGTTTAGGTTCTTCCTCTAAGCCTGTGTTTAGTTTTCACCATATCGCCTGTAACGATATATGGATTTTCATAACAACCATTCTTACTCATCCACAAACACCCCATCTTTGATGGGAATTGCCGTTAGGCAAATTCAAACGTTTAGACCCTTACATTCGGAAGTACGTCAGTGCTTTGGTATACACATTCTCACCATGCGTATTCGACACCCGACATATAGGTAGCACCGTCCACCTCTGAACAGCTTTCGTGTCTGATGTTAATATCAGTCTTACGGCTACTCTCTGCCGACTTCACCGAGCTTTTGACAATGAAATAGTCTAATATTCATTGCCAATCGGAGTATCAGTGTAGGCATTTCAGGGCGTTACCCCGTCATTCTACCTATCAGATTGCCAGTTCTCCTAAGTTTTGAACTTTCAGTCCTTCGACTTAGTGCATAAGCTTTTCACTTATGAACGTGTCGCACGGTTATCATTACCATAACCTTCCATCAAGTTAATAACTCCCCATGCTCCTAAACCTGCACCAATTGCAGTTACAAGTGTCTTTAAAACTCCAACTCCAGCTGTAAAAAATTCCATATTATTCCTCCTCGTTTTCTTTCTTATTTTCTATTTTGTTTAGTGATTTAACTATAAAATTCTTGTAGACCTTATCTCCTTTTTTGTTTTCTTTGAAATATCCAAAGACATGGATTAGATCTCCTTTTTTAAATTCTTTTACAATTTCTACCTTTTCTCCATATACTGAGCAATTTGTATATTCCTTGCCCTTTCCATAATTTTTAACAAGAGCAAAATTTGCTACTTGAACACTTTCTCCATCTTTTTCAAATTCTGAAAATTCAGCTTCCTTAACTAAATTTGCATTAATATTTATCATTTCTCTATCCATTAATTTCTTCTCCTTAATCTATAAATTTCAATTAAAAAAGCGACTGAACCTATGATTCAATCGCTAAATGCCTAATATATTAAATTGTTTTAAGTGGGACTTCTTATCCTTACCATTTAAACCTCCTAATTTTGAGTATAAAAAAAGGCGATAGAGTTTTTAATTTCTATCGCCTATCAACACTTTATTTCTAGTCTTCTAAAATCGATACTTCAAGGTCTATCGCTTTAAATGTAACAGTTATTCCTACTTCTTCTTTTACTATTTTTTCAAATAGCTCAGCTATATCATATGGGGACATATCGTATATATCTTCATACCATTCATTACTTTCATCGTACATTGTCTCACATATTGCTTCAATATAATTTTTCTTATCCCTTGTAAGTTCTGTATAACTTTCTAGAATAAACTGCTCTCCATTTATATTTAATATAATTAAAGATGATTTTCTATTTTCACACATTTTGCTTTCTCCATAAACTCAAATGTTTAACCTATTTATCTTATAACTTGATTTTAACTTTACCTTATCTCTATTTGTTAAATACTCTTCCACATCAAACAAGTTTTTCTTATCATAATCTTCCAACAACTTGTAATTCTTATGCTTTGTAATATCGAATTTATCAGATAGAAAAGGTCTTACTCCTCTTAACTGATAAATACACTTACCGCCATCCATTACAGTTATTTCATCTTGACTCATAAGTTCCTTGCCAGTTTTTTGGTAATTTAGACCAAAAGATTTTTGATTGGATCTTGTTTCTGATGTGTTATATAGGTCTATGGTTTCTTTTCCTAAGGTTTCAGATAATTCTTTTACTGTTGTTTTTTCTTTTCCTCCTAAAAAGAGTGTAGAGTCGCAGTTACCAACTATTGTATCTGCATGGTCTTTATAGATTGCTTTTAATTGAGATTGTGCTTGCAGTATTATGCTTGCCGATATTTCTCTTGAACGAATTGTTGCAATCAATTTTTCAAATTTAGGAATTAATCCTATATTTGCAAACTCATCAAGTAGACACCTAACATGAACTGGAAGTCTTCCACCATACACATCATCTGCCTTATCACATAGAAGATTAAATAGTTGAGAATACATTATTGAAACTACAAAGTTAAAGGTATCATCTGTATCTGATATTATTACGAATAAAGCAGTTTTTCTATCTCCAATTTTATCAAGCTCTAATTCATCTTCGCTCATTAGTTCTCTAAGCTCTCTTATATCAAAAGGTGCAAGTCTTGCTCCACAAGATATTAGAATTGACTTGGCAGTTTTTCCTGCTGCCAGTTTATATTTCTTATATTGCTTAACTGCAAAATGACTTGGATCTTTCTTTTCAAGAGCTTCAAAGAGCCTATCAATTGGGTTCATATAGGTTTCGTCATCTTCTCTGACTTCACTTGCGTCAATCATATCCAAAAGTGTCTTAAAGTTCTTTTCTTCTTCTGGTGCTTCATAATAGATATAACCGACAAGGGCAGTGTAATATAACTTCTCAGCCTTTACCCAGAAATCTTCTCCTGCCTTTACTCCATCTCCCTTGGTGTTAGCAATTATTGTTTGCACAAGTTTTAAAATATCTTTTTCACTTCTCAAATAAGCAAAGGGATTGTATTTCATAGATTTTTTAAAGTTTATTGTATTTAAAATCTTTATGTCATATCCATTTTCATAAAGCATTTTCCCACACTCTAACACAAGTGTCCCCTTAGGGTCTGTTACTACATAAGAAGAGTGCATTTGCATTAGATTTGGCTTTACATAAAATCTTGTCTTACCTGATCCAGAACCACCAATTACTAATACATTTTTATTTCTAGCATATTTAGGATTTTTAGGTCTTGAGTTCATTGTAAGTCTTTCGGTATTAGTTATTAGTACATTGTTTTCAAACTTAGGGTCAATATATGGAGCAATATCCTTACTTTCTCCCCATCTTGCAGAACCATATTCCTTACCTTGCCTATATTTCTTTTTATTTTTACCTTTAATATAAACAATTAGCTTAACAAGACCAGCAACTGAAATACCTACTAACAAGTCCCTTGGATTAAGGCTTGGTATATAGGATAAAGTTCCTATATCAGAAATTCCCACCATTATTCTATCTATAATATCTCCTCCTACATAAGAATTGATGTGTTTAGAAAATATATTACCAATATAGAAAAATGATAGATAAGGAATGTTTGATAATATAAATTTCTTTGGGTTGTCTATTTTAATTAAGTTTTTAATATCAGAAAGAATAGCTTCCAATATCTTATTCATCGTAGAAACCTTCGCTATCTAATAAAATTAGTAGGTAGTGTCTTCCCTTTGGTGTTATAAATGTTTGTATACCTACAAGTGTACCTAGTGGATCAACCCATTCTTTTACTTCAAAATATCCCTTATTCTTATCTGCATAAGGTAAGAGTTTCTTTTTCTTATCTCTGTAAATTAATCCTTTATCTATTAAAAAACTTATAAATTGATTTTGTGGTATTCCTAACTCTTTGGCAGTATTTCTAAAGTTTGTAAGTAGGTTATAATCTACTAATTTGTCATAATAATCTGCCTTTGGTCTTAATTCTTCAATTTCTTCTTCTCTTTCAGCAATAATTCTATTGGCTACAAGAATTGCATCTGCAAGTAGATCTTCATTAGTTTTCTTTTCTTGCCCTACTATATATCCTCCGTTTTTTCTAATACTTGGTAAGACTTCTCTAGTTACCCAAGCTTTGAATATTTTTGCTTGTGGTAGTTTTGATGAGAGGATAAGTGAATACAATCCTGATTCGTTAATTATTGAAATATTCTGTATTCCTCCAGGGGTGTTCCATTTCGTTACACCCTTATCTTCTTCGTCTACATGGTCATAAATAGCTTTTCTGGGATTGACATATCCTAGCATAGTTGCTACTTCATTTGCTATAAAGAAAAACTCACCATCTTTTTCAATAACAGTGAGTTTCCCAAAATTCTTATTTTCAAATGTTTTTAGATTACTTATCATAAGCTTTGCTCCTTATGTTTATTTTTAACTTTATCTTTACTAATGGTGTCCTTAGCCATATCTTTAAACTTATTTATAGTCTTCGTTATTGAATCTTTTCTATCGGCCTTTTTTTCAGAAGCCTTAACTGCTTTTTTAAAGGCGTGTTCCATTACTTTTATATCCTTAGATTGAAAAAACACAGAGTGGTTACCAGTTTCCTTATCTTTCATAACAGAAAACTTCACTCCGTGTTTGTTTAAAATTTTCTTTAATTCTTTTAACTCAGGATCTTTTAGATTAATTTCTTCTAACTGTCCCTTTTTAACCATATCTTTTAGTTTTACTTCTTCTCCATTATTTTTTATTACATTTTTCAAGCCTCCTTGATCTTCTATTTGCTTGTGAACTTTCTTTAAGGCATCAAGAATTGCTTTACTTGTTGCTTTTGCAAGCCTTACTTCAAGGTTAAGACTCGACCTAGATACTTCTTCATTAATCATCTATTCCACCTCCATATAAAAGTAACTCTTTGTATTTTCTTAACTTCTCTTGATGGATTTTTCTTCTAAAATCTTCTCCCGTAACTTTAACTGGTATTGTCATTTCAAGTATTCTTGAATATATCCTCTGATACTCAAGTTCAATATTAGGATTTTGAATAATTTCCAATGATAAGTTTGTAGTAAAAATTGTCGGCCTACCTTTTAAGTATCTTGAGTTTATAATGTTATATACTTGTTCTCTTGCATAAGATGTATCCCTTTCAATTCCAAGATCATCTAAAATTAACAACGGAATGTTTGATAGGTTATCTATAATTTCATTTGAATCTAGCTTAAATGCTGATTTTTGTATTTGATTTATAACCTGAGATAAATTCATAATCTTAACTTTAACTTGTTCTCTTTCAATTAATTCATTTGCAATAGAACAAGCAAGATAAGTCTTTCCACTGCCAACATCTCCATGAAATAAAAGTCCAACATTGTCTTCCTTCATTTGTTCAAAGCTTTTAGCATAATTGTAAGCAACCTTGTAAGCTTGACCTTTTTCATTTAAGAATCTCTCAAAATTATATTGGTGTTGGAGTGGCGATGAGAAACAATCTCTTTTTAGCGATGATATTTTCATTAGTCTTTCTCTTTCTTCATTTTCCTTATCTCTTTTTATTTCACATTCACATTTAATTCTGGGAATAAACTTTGTAAAGCCAAGGTCAAGTAATTCTCCATCGACTCTTTTATCACATACCTTACAATAAATATGTCCATTTCTTTCAATATCATTTTCTCTTAATACAAAATCTTTTAAGTTCTTCATAAACTCTCTCCTATATCGTAATTCATTTTCCTTGTTGTATTATCATTAATGTTTTTTGCCTGATCATTAAGATACCAGTTAATTATTGTTGCCTTGTGATCTTGATACACTCTGTTATTTGCTTTCATATACGACGACAATCTATCAATGTATTCATTAATTCTACTTCCTAACTCATTTGTTAAGTCCTTATATTCTTCATCAGTCAAAAATATGTTTTTATATATTCCATAAGATTTTTGCCCTTTACTAAAATCATTATTTCTTAACTCATTATTATTAATATTGTTATAGTTACCTTCCGATTTTCGAAAATCTTGACTTTCGATATTCGAATCTCTTGAATTTCGATTATCGAACTTCTGGAATTTTGTTTTTCGAACTTCTTGATTTTTTAATTCCATATTATTAAATATGCTCATAAAGTCTTTAACATAAATTCTGTTAGGCTTTCCCAGTCCTTGTCTTTTCTTTTCAATCAGTCCTATTCCTGATTTAATATCAAGCTCAGCTATTAATTTATTCGCTTTTTCACTTGCACAATTAAATTGATCTTTTATGCTTTCAATTGTGTAATAAATAAAGACTTTTCCGTCTTCATCTATCCAGCCATTTTTATATGAAAGACCCATTCGATTAAGCATATATGAATACAAAACTTTAGCTTCAATGGAAATGCTCTCAAAAATCTCATCTTCCATTAATACCATAGGTAACCTAATGAAGTTATACATCTCAGATTGCCTATTATAAAAATAATCAAAATTCATTCCTGCCTCCTTTCTTTGAAATAAAAAAGACGACAGAATTATTACTTTCTATCGTCTGAGATTTGCATATTAAATTTTCATCACAAAATAAGACTCTTTAAAGAATCCTTTGTTTTATTGGTATGCTATTTACAATACCCATTGTTAAAATGGATACTCTAAGCAGCACACCAACTATTTATTTTTTGAGTTTTAAACTTTGGTAGAAGTCTTGAACTCCTTATATTTACATAACTATTTGCCTCTATCACTATTATGACACGAAACCCGCAGGCTGGGTCTACGATTATATCATCTGCATTAGGTTTTGTTATGGCTACCATCATTTTGATGATGTGTCTTGGGGTACGGAATTGACCATTGGTGCCTGATGTGGCTAGTTTTGATAGGAGGTATTCGTAGATGTCTCCCTTGATATCGTTGTCTGTTGTTGGTAGGTCGTCTATGGCTGTGACTACCTTTTGGAGGGTTTGGGCCTTGTTTATGTTGAAAGTTGCATCTTTCATGTATTTGGAGAAGGCTGCATCTTCATCATTTGCCTTGAGATTTTTGATGAAGGAAAATATTTCTGCTTGCATGAGGTCAAACATCTTGCCTGCATCTCCTATGTTTTTGAAGACGTGCCACCTGTATTCTGGCTTATCTTCAGGAAAGATTGATTCATGGCTTAGGCCTAGGAGGTTTGAGTCTTCTTCTTTGGCTAGTTCGCTTTCGTCTAATCCTTTCATGAATAGTAGGTAGGTTATTTGTTCTATATTTACAAGGGGCTGGGTAGATCCTTCTGTCCATAGGGTTGTCCATATGGAATCGACCTTGTTTCGTAATTCTCCTGTTAGCATTGTTTCTCCTTATTTATTCGCTGGTGTTTAATTATTAACATTATACGTTTTAGCTTTATTTTTTCATTTGCTTACTATATACAATGACAAATGCTTTGGTCAAGAAAAAAAGCTTGAGTCTTGCTCAAGCTCTGGTGCTAAAATATATCAAACTTCTCAACATGGAGGTCGTTTTCTAGGAAGGTGATGAAGTTGTTTAGTTCTTCCTTATCTTTTGGGTAGATGTTGAAGTTGAGGATGAATTTGTCATCTTTGAATCTTAGGTTGTAGCCTTTTTTGTGGAGCTTGTTTTCTTCGACGTAGGTGTCGATTTTTTCTAGGATTTTGGAGTCTTTTGATTCTATTAGGGCGGTGTATTGGGTGTGTCTTTGGAAGATTTCTCCTTTGAACATATAGGATTGGAAGAAGACTATGAAGCCTGTGGCTATGATTCCTATGAAATACATACCGGCTCCAAAGGCCATGCCTATGATGGATGTGGTCCATATGCCTGCTGCTGTGGTTAGTCCTGTGACTCCGTAGTTTTTTACAAAGATGAGGCCTGCTCCTAAGAACCCTACTCCTGATACGATTTGGGCTGCGACTCTTGCTGCATCGAAGTGTTTGACATCGTAGAAGCCGTATTTGGATATTATCATGGCTAGGCATGCTCCTAGGCAGACTAGGGTGTGGGTTCTGGATCCTGCTGATTTATTTTTGTTTTCTCTTTCTGTTCCTATTATGAAACCTGATGCCAGGGCGAGTGTCATTCTTGCTAGGAGGTATAGGTTGAAGATATATGATTTGTCCATGGTGCCTTCCTTTATTTTTTAATAAAAAAATTTTCTAATAAGAAAAGCTTGAGTTTTTGCTCAAGCCTTTTGTTTTTTAGTTTTCACCTTCTATATGGTAGCCAGTGTGGGTTTTTACTGGTTCTACTGTTAGTCTAGCTATATTGTAGGCGTGGTCTCCGATTCTTTCCATAGTTGATAGGATGTCGTTGAAGACGTAGCTTGCCATTGTTGTGATGTCTAGACCTTGTTTTAGTCTCTTGTAGTGGGACTTTCTTAGCTTTACTTCCATTAGGTCAAGGGCGGCTTCGTCTTCTTTTAGCTTGTTATATTTGGCTAAGTCTTTTAGCTCGAAGACTTCTACTGCGCTTGCTATGTTGTTTATTACTAGATCGTAGATTTCGTTTAGGTCTGCTACCGCTTCTTCATTGTAGGATGAACCTGATTCTAGGATTTCGTTGAAGTATTCTGCTAGATTTTCTCCTAGGTCTGATATTCTTTCGACGTTGATTTGGACTTGTAGGTAGGATTGTAGCTCTGCTTCTATGTCTACTGGAGCCTGGTTTTGGGCAAAGTTTAGTAGGTAGGCTTGGATTTTGGTGTCCATATCGTTGACCATTGACTCAGCTTCTTTGACTGTTTGGTAGTATTTTTTGTCTTTGGTGTTTAGGTATTCCTTGCTGGCCTTGATTGTTTCTAGGGCTACTACTGATTCCTGGATGATGGCTGTCCTTATTTGATCTAGGGCTGCCGCTGGGAATTTTTCGATTAGCATTTCATCAAGTTCTAGGTTGCCTAGGTCGGTTAGGATTGAATCCTTGCCTGGTATTATGTGTCTTAAGAGCCTTGCTGTTTGGCTGATTAGTGGTAAGAAGACTACCATACCTATGAAGTTGAAGGTGAAGTGTCCTACCGCTATGGTCATGAGCTTGTTGGCTCCTATGGCCCCTGCTATGTGCTCTACTAGTATTTTGTATGGGTTTAGGAAGATTAAGAAAATCAATGATACTGACACATTAAAGAGGATGTGAAAGAGTGATGTTCTTTTTGCTGATAGGGATCCTCCCAGACTTGCTAATATTGCTGTGATACAGGTACCTATGTTTGCACCAAACATGAGGGCTAGGGCGACGTTTAGGTCGATTGCCCCTGATGCAAAGAGGGACTGGGCTATACCGATGAAGGCTGATGATGATTGGATTAGGGCTGTAAGGGCCGCACCGATTATTACTGCTATTATTGGGTTTTGGGCCATATTTGCTACTACATCTTCAAATCCTGGCACATCCTTTAGTGCTGTGAGAGATCCTCCCATCATTTCTAGACCTATGAATAATAGACCAAAACCGACTAAGATTTCTCCTATGTATTTATTTTTTCTTCTGGCTGAGAACATGAAGATACCTACACCGATTAGGGCTATGAAGTAGGCGAAATATCCTAGATCAAAACCTATTAAGATTGATGTGACTGTGGTACCTATGTTTGCTCCAAGGGTTATACCTATGGCTTGTTCTAGGCTCATGATGCCTGCTCTTACGAAGCTTATGGCTATTACTGTTGTTGCTGATGATGATTGGATAAGTCCTGTTATAAAGATTCCGACAAAGACACCCTTGATTGGATTTGAGGTGTATTTTTCTACATAGCCTCTTAATTTTGGGCCTGCAAAGTTGGTTAGGGCATCACCCATTAAACTTATACCAAATAAGAATATGGCTAGCCCACCTGCGATTAGGTTCCATTCTAGGCTAGACAGTGACGATAATTGCATATTTCCTCCAAAAAAAATTTTGCGATTTTCGCTAAGGACTTTTGAATCTGGTCCACTAAATAAAAAATGTTTAGATTATCTTAATAAACTATACTTCTAATATATCATAATTTAGCCCTAAAACCAAAGATTTTATCAAATTTTTTGATAAGATTTCATATTTTTTTAAAAATTCTTTACAAAGGGCTTGGTTCTATGATTTATAAGTCCTGTAAATGTTGACAAATTCCTATTTTCTATTATAATCCTTATGTTAAAGACCACTAGTCAAAGTAGTGGATAATCACTAATTTTATAAGGAGGAATGATGGCAAGTACAATAGCAGCTATATCTACTCCAGCAGGGACTGGTGGGATATCAATTGTCAGAATGAGTGGGGATAAGTCCCTAGAGATTATTAATAAGATTTTTAGGCCTATTAACAATAGGCCAGTTGACCCTGATAAGGACAATAGGTATTTGCGTTATGGAAATATCGTAAATAAGGGTGGGGATGTTATAGATGAGGTGATGGTGGCCTTTATGAAGGGGCCTGGCACCTATACTAGAGAAGATGTGTGCGAGATTAATTGTCACGGATCTTTTATTTCTGTAAGAGAGATTTTAAACCTGCTCTTAGATGAGGGCTGCGTACTTGCAGAGCCTGGTGAATTTACTAAGAGGGCCTTTCTTAATGGAAGGATTGATCTTTCTCAAGCTGAGGCTGTTCTTGATATAATTAATTCGACCAATAAGCTTTCAGCAAGTCAAGGTGTCAGCCACTTGCAAGGCTCTCTTAGTAAGAAGATAGAAGATATTAGAAATGACCTAAAGGAGGGCCTTGCCCGTCTAGAATATTCTATTAATTTTACTGAAGATGGGGAAGATTTGCCTGTATCAGATATAGAAGCCTATTTGATTAAAGCTAAGGATAAGATTGATGAGCTTTCCTCAACTTCTAATAAGGGTAAGCTTGTGAAAGATGGTATAAATACTACAATTATCGGTAAGCCAAATGTGGGCAAGTCCTCTCTTATGAATGTCCTTCTTGATGAGAATAGGGCTATTGTTACAGATATACCAGGCACTACCCGTGACCTTATTACAGAATATATTTCCCTGGGAGATTTTACCCTTAAGATAAACGACACGGCAGGTATTAGGGATACTGATGATTTGGTTGAAAAAATCGGAGTTGATAAGTCAATTGACTTGGTAGATAAGTCTGACCTTATCCTTGCGATTTTTGACCTATCTAGGGATTTTGATGAAGAAGACCAAAAGATTTTAGACCTTATCAAGGATAAGAACGCTATAATTATCCTCAATAAGACTGACCTTGACCCTGTTTTTGATGAGAAAGTTTTTGATCTAAATCTACCAATCATTAGGACATCTATGACCGATTTTTTGGGTATAAAGGAATTGGAAGATACAATTAGAGATATTTTTGATACCAAGGATTTAAATAGGGAATCAGTCCTTATTACCAATACTAGACATGAAAGGCTCCTAGCTTCTGCTAGAGAAAAGCTTGCTTCATCCCTTCACGATATGCAGATGGGAGTGCCTATAGATGCTTGTGAGGTGGACCTATCTTCTGCCTATGAAGATCTGGGTCTAATAATTGGTGAGAGTGTATCAGGAGAGATAATGGATAAAGTATTTAAGGAGTTTTGCGTTGGAAAATAGAAAATATAAGGCTGGATCCTACGATGTAGTTGTCGTTGGGGCTGGCCATGCAGGATGTGAAGCGGCGCTTTCCGCAGCTAGACTCGGCATGAAGACCCTTGTCCTTACCACATCTATGGAATCAGTGGCAGATATGCCTTGCAATCCAAATATAGGTGGTACCGGCAAGGGCCATATAGTTAGAGAAATCGATGCTCTAGGAGGGGAGATGGCAATAAATATTGACAAGACCTTCATCCAATCAAGGATGCTCAATACCTCAAAGGGACCTGCTGTTCATTCGCTTAGGGTCCAGGCTGATAAAAGACGCTACCACGAAGAGATGAAAAAGGTCTTAGAAGATGAGCCAAACCTTGATTTATTTGAGCAGGAAGTAGATAAGATTAATTATGAAGACGGAAAAATTGTTTCATGTGAAACAGTTCAAGGGGCAATCTTTGAAACAAAGGCTCTTATAATTTGTACAGGCACCTACCTTAATGGAACAATATTAATCGGTGATTATGCTAAAGTAAGTGGTCCTCATGGCTTATCAGCAGCGACTTACTTAAGCGATTCCTTAAAGGAAATGGGATTTTATATCCGCAGATTTAAGACAGGAACACCAGCTAGAATTCATAGGTCTTCCGTAAATTATGAAAAGACTACAGTCCAAGCGGGCGATAGCGAAGTAATATCATTTTCCTTTATAAATGAAGGCAAGGACTTTTCTGATAGGCAGCAAGAAAATTGCTTCCTTACCTATACCACAGAAAAGACCAAAGAGATCATCATGGATAATCTTGAAAGGTCACCAATTTATGGGGGCAAGGTCAAGGGAATTGGTCCTAGGTATTGTCCGTCAATTGAAGATAAGATGGTAAGATTCCCAGATAGGGATATCCACCAAGTCTTCATCGAACCAGAAAGCCTTTCGACAAATGAGATGTATGTTCAAGGGGTATCTTCATCCCTTCCACAGGAGGTTCAGGAAGAATTTTACAGGACAATTATCGGTCTTGAAGATGTAAAGATAATGAGACCTGCCTATGCTATTGAATATGACATGATCGATACCAGACAGCTAAAGAGAACCTTGGAATCAAAAGACTATGACGGCCTATATTTTGCAGGCCAAATCAATGGCTCATCAGGATATGAGGAAGCTGCAGGCCAGGGCCTTGTGGCAGGGATCAATGCAGCCCTTAAGATAAAGGGTGAAGATGAATTTATCCTAGATAGGTCAGATGCCTATATAGGGGTCCTAATTGATGACCTAGTCACAGAAGGAACTAACGAGCCTTATAGGATGATGACTTCAAGATGCGAGTACAGGCTCACCATGAGACAGGACAATGCCGACCAAAGATTATCCAAAAAGGGCCACGACATAGGCCTTGTATCTGATGAACGCTATCAAAAGATGCTTGATAAGAGGGCTATGATAGAAAATGAGATTGATAGGCTTAAAAACGTCCACATTACTCCAAAAGATGAAACAAACAAGGCCCTAGAAGAAATGGGTTCTACTGTTCTTAATAAGGGCCTAAGCTTATATGAGCTTATAAAAAGACCTGAAATCACCTATCAGATGACAGAAATTTTTGACCAAGAAAGGCCAGACCTTCCTAAGTATATAAAAATCCAAGTTCAAACAGAAATCAAATACGAAGGCTATATCAAAAAGCAAATGGCAGATATAGAAAAATTCAAAAAGCTAGAAGGTCATAAATTATCAGCAGATATCGACTACAGCCAAATAAAAGGACTTAAGAAGGAATCAGCAGAAAAGCTTAACGAAATCAAGCCAGAATCAATCGGCCAAGCTAGCCGTATATCTGGAGTAAGCCCAGCTGATGTTAACGTGCTTTTGATTAGACTAAAGACAGGAGAGCTTTATGGATAAGAAGTATCAAATCTATACAGACTATCTTTTGGAAGTCAATTCCCACACCAACCTAACAACAATCACAGACCCGGATGAAATTGAGCTAAAGCATTTCAAGGATTCCCTTACAGTTATAGACTATATTAAGGAAGGTGACAAGGTCCTTGACATAGGTGCTGGGGCTGGTTTTCCTGGTATACCACTAAGGATTGAAAAGGACTTTGACCTTACTCTAATAGATTCTGTGAACAAAAAGGTCAATTTTATGAACCAAGTAATAGAAAAGCTTGACTTAAAAAATGCTAGGGCCATCCACACCAGAGCAGAAGATTTTGCCAAGGACCATAGGGAGGGCTTTGACCTTGTCGTATCCCGTGCTGTGGCAAATATGGCAACCCTATCAGAGTTATGCTTGCCTTTCGTCAAGGTCGGTGGACTTTTTATTGCCCTTAAGGGGCCAAAGGCAGATGAAGAAGTGAAAAACGCATCTCGTGCCCTTGAGATATTGGGCGGAGAAGTTATAAAAATGGATCAGCTAAACCTTGCTGGCAATGAGAGGGTAAATGTCATTGTCAAAAAGGTAAGATCTTGCAAGAAAAGCTACCCAAGGGGACAAAATCTCCCAAAGAGAAAACCCCTTTAATGTTTCATATGAAACAAAGGAGTAAATATGAAATTTTTAAAATCATTCCTTGTTATAGTATTATTTCTAGCCTTTAATATAGTAATAGATGCTCTTACAGGTGTCTTTATTCCAGGCCTTATAGCAGTCCTAAAAACAGGAGACTTCCTTAAGTCTGCTAATTATATGGTCTACGGGCTCTTGGCAGGGCAATTAGTAAAGCTCACCATCCTTGCCATATATATGGATAAGCGTGATAAGACATTTTATAGAAATTTTACTCAAAGGTATATAAAAAATGAAAAACTTGAAAGGCCTCTAAGATTTGTAGGAATCGGCTTAGGTACAGTTGGCTTTGGTCTACTCTTAACGAATATTATAATGAAGGCCATGGCGGGTACAGAACTACTTACATCAGCCCTAAACCTTATGGAAAATGCCTTCAATGCTCAGACTAATCTTGATGGTCTAGTATTAATACTTACAGTTGCTGTTGGGGCACCAATAGTCGAAGAGCTTCTTTTTAGGGGAGTCCTCTTTGAAGAGCTTAATAGGTTTGTTTCTGTAAAGACAACAATCTTTCTAACAGCGTTGATTTTTAGTTTGTATCATTTTAATATACTCCAGTCCCCAAATACTTTTGTTATGGGTTTGGTACTGGCATGGACCTATTATAAGACCAGATCCATAAAAGCTTCTATTATAATCCACGCTACAAATAATATCCTAGCCTTGATACCGATAATCGACCAAGGTCTTAGCCCAATAGGCATTGGTATTTATATAATATTTATGGTCATAGGAATATATTCACTTACAACACTTAGGCATAAGGCCTAGGTGTTTTTTGTTTCACAAAATTAGATTTTATAAGCTTATGAAGTAAAATATAAGTATAAAAGTTTCACGTGAAACATTAAGGTGGTTATAATGAAAGCTATAATTTATTCGGTAGGTACAGAAATCCTACTAGGATCAATATTAGATACAAATTCTAAATTTATTGCAGAAAGGCTCCAGGACCTGGGCATAAATTTATATAAGATGGAAACCATAGGTGATAATCCGGATAGACTTTATCAAGGGCTTAAGGAAGCTGATGGAGTCTATGACTATATATTTATAACAGGTGGCCTTGGACCGACAGAAGATGACATTACAAAAGAAGTGGCAGTAAAAGTCTGCGGGCTTGAAGATGAGATGGTCCTTGACCCATATTCCTATGAAGAACTTAGGAGATATTTTGAAAATAAAAATAAGGCTATGGAAGTTAATAGAAAACAAGCCGTATTTCCTAAGTCAGCGGTGATTTTAAAAAATACCCAAGGGACAGCACCAGGTTGCATCTTAGAATCAAAAAATAAGTCTAAGTACATACTTATGCCTGGGCCACCAAACAAGATGAGAAATATGTTTGATACGGAAGTAACACCGAAGCTTGTAACAGATAGGCATATAAGGTCTATAAACTGCAAGATAGGTCTTCTTGGAGAATGGGATGTGGCTAGCAGGATTGACCTTTCTGGAACTGACCCAACCATAAGCCCTTATGCCAAGAGTAGCGGTGTAGAGCTAAGGATAACAGCTTCTGGTCCTGATGAAGAAAGCCTAAATAAGTCTTTAGAAAGAGGACTAAAAAGTGTGAAAGATGCTTTTGAAGGCCTAGTTATAACTACTGATGATAGGGCTCGTGAATCAGTCTTAATAGATGAGCTGAGAAATAAGAGAGAGACAGTCTCAACTGCTGAATCAATAACGGGAGGCTTAATTGCAAGCTCTATTATAGATATAAGCGGGGCAAGCGATGTGCTTAAGGAATCTTTTGTGACTTATTCTAATGAAGCTAAGCATAGAATATTAGGTGTTTCATATGAAACAATCGACAAGTACGACGTGGTGAGCAAGGAAGTTGTAAGCGAGATGCTCGATGGACTTGATTCTGACCTAAGAATAGCCACATCTGGTTACGCTCATTTGGGAGTAGCCTATGTAGGAGTCTCCTATAAAGGAAAAAAATATATAAAGCAGGTAAAGGTCAAGGGTGAACGTAACAAGGTAAGACGTGTGTGCAAGAATAAAGCCATTGACATGAGTATTTTAATAGTAAGAGGTGTATATGAAGATTATATCAGTTTTTAATCAAAAGGGAGGAGTAGGAAAAACTACTACAGTTGTAAACCTGGCAGTAGCCCTTGCCTACCTAGACAAGAAGGTTTTAGTAATAGATATGGATCCCCAAGCCAATGCCACAACAGGCTTGGGAATAGATAAAAATAAGGTTGAGACATCTATCTATGACTTGTTTTATTTTACAAGTCCTGAAGATGAAAAAGCAGAAGTGACCGCAGGTGATATAGCAGAAGATAATACTGAAGAAGAAAAAACAGTTGAAGAAAATCCAGAAGAGTCTTTAGAAAATATAGATAAGTATATAATAAAGACAAAATCTGGCGTAGACTTAATTCCTTCAGAAAATTCTCTTTCAGGTCTTGAAGTTGAGCTTGTAGAGCTTGACCCAGTAGAAAGAACCCAGAAGCTTAAGACAATTTTAGGGGCTATAAAGACCGAGTATGACTTTATCCTCATAGACTTACCACCTTCTCTAGGACTCTTATCAATAAATGCTCTAGTAGGATCAAATTCTATAATAATTCCAATACAGACAGAATACTATGCTCTTGAGGGAGTAAGCGAACTTATGAATACTTTTGAGCTTGTGAAAGAATCTCTAAATAAGGACTTATATGTAGAAGGAGTCCTACTATCTATGTTTGATAAGAGAACAAAACTTGCTTATGAAGTAGTTGAAGAAGTAAAGAAATATTTCAAAAATAGGGTCTTTATGACAATGATACCTAGAAATGTAAAACTTGCTGAAGCCCCATCCCATGGCAAGTCAGCGGTAGAATATGATCCAAAAAGCCAGGGAGCTATGGCCTACATCAGCCTAGCTCAAGAAATATCGGAGGACGTATGAATAAGAAAAGAAGCCTAGGCAGGGGCCTATCATCTCTTATACCTGATGCTAAAGATACAAATCATGAAGGCAGGATAATAAAGGTCTCTCTTGATAAGATTAAGGCTAGGGAAGGCCAGCCAAGAAAAACTTTTGACCAAAAGGGTCTGGAAGATTTGGCAAGGTCAATAAAGGAATATGGCCTTTTAAATCCAATAAGCCTATCAAAAGCTGGTGACCATTACGAAATTCTAGCAGGAGAGCGTAGGTATAGGGCAAGCATATTAAATGGAGCTACTGAAATAGAAGCCATAATCAAAGACTATGAAGATAAGGATATAGAAATTTTATCACTTATAGAAAATGTCCAAAGGGAAGATTTATCTTCTATAGAAGAAGCCACAGCTTACAAGAAGCTTTATGAAACATATAACTTAACCCAAGATCAGATAGCAGAAAAGATGGGTAAGTCCAGGTCCTATATAGCAAATACCATGAGGCTATTAAAGCTAGAAGATTCTGAAAAAGAAGCTCTAAATAAGGGTGAAATTTCATCATCACAAGCCAGAAGCCTTCTTTCTTTAAAAGATGAGGATGATAGAAAAAAGGCTCTTGAAGATTATAAAAATAACAAAACTGTCGTAAGGGAAGTAGAAGAACTATCCAGAGCGAAGGCTGATAAGCCTAGTAAAGAAGAAAGTCCAAAAACTATAGAAAACGAAAAGCACAAGGGTAAATATTTAGACCTAAGCAAGGATACTAAAGATACTAAGGAAGAAAAGCTACCAAACCTTGACCAACTCCTCTTTGATGACTTTGAAGAAAAATTCATGGATAAGCTTTCAACCAAAGTATCTATAAAGAAGGATAAGGATACTTATAGGCTAGTAATAGATTGCTATTCTATAGAAGATTTGGAAAATATTTATAAGAGGCTTGGTGAAGATGATTAATTCTTATTCGATTGAGAAACTCTTAGGAGAGATTAGAAGGCCAAGTGCAAACCCAGGCGGTGGAGCTCTTGTAATAATGATTGCTAATATGGCAGTAAATCTAATCTTTATGATGGATAAGAAGGACTACGGGGCTAAGAATGATCAGGCAAATGTTTCACGTGAAACATTAAATCATATCTCAGACCTACTAACAGACCTTGCTGATGAAGATATAAAATATGCGACAATCTTGGTAGATAAGTGCATAAAAGAAAAAAATGTCGATGAAAAATATTTTATAGATGCTGCAAGGCCACAAATTAAGCTAAATACCCTAATCTTAGAGGCTATGAAGCATTTAGGATTTTTTCTAGAAAATGGAAAATCTTATACAATTTCAGATGGGGAGATTGCAAATATCCTCCTTAAGGCTGCAATTGATGCAAGCCTACCAACAATTGATATAAATTTAAATCAAACAAATTTTAAGTATAATATAGATGAAGTAAAAAGTGAAGCTGAAAAGCTTTATGTAAAAAATCTAATTATCATAGAAAGAAGGAAATCTTGACAGGATTATATATAGGAATGGGATGCTTGGCACTTGTCGTAGTCATACAATTTGCCATGATTAAGTCCCTACAAAATAGAACACGCAGACAAAAACAAAGATACGATCACCTCCTAAGAGGTAATGATCCAGATGTAAACATAGAAGAGCTATTAAATAGGCTAAATGACCAGATAGAATCATCCCACAAGGAGCTAAAAAATATAAATAAAACAGCAGCAGATGCAAAAGATACAACAATGGGCGCTGTAAGCAATATATCTACAGTTCACTTCGATGCCTTTGAAGGACAAAGCAGAGAACTTTCTTTCTGTTTATGTATGCTTGATAATTTTCATAATGGAATTATCCTAACTAGTCTATATGGAGATAACACTTCAAACGTCTATTTAAAGGAAGTTGTAAGCGGTAAGGCTAGGGAGGAATTATCTGAGGCTGAAGAAGAGGCTTTAAAAAAGGCTAAAAGATAAAAAATAACTAGCAATTTAATATATTTTACAATATAATATTAGTAATAAAATTAAGTATAAAAATTAGGAGGACTTAATGGCACAAGTAGGTATTTTAGATCAAGCGATAAAAACTATAGAAGGAAAAAACCTTACCATTGTCTTACCAGAAGGTAAAGACGAGAGAGTTTTGGAAGCAGCTATTAGACACCAAGAAGAAGGTTTATTACAACCAATCGTATTAGGTGACCAAGGAGAAATCCAAAAAACAGCCGACAAATTAGGCAAGAGCATATCTAATATAAAGATATTAAATCCAGAAACATTTGAAAAATTTGATGAATTGGTTGATTCTTTTGCAGAAATTAGAAAAGGAAAAATAGACAGAGAAGAAGCAGAATTTATCCTAAGAAGAGATTTAAACTACTTCGGTGTTATGCTTGTTAAATCAGGTTATGCAGATGGTCTTGTATCAGGTGCAATCCATACAACAGCAGACACTATTAGACCTGCCCTACAAATTATAAGAACCAAACCTGGTCAAAAGAGAGTATCAGGTGTTATGGTAATGTTAGGACCAAACGGTGAACAATTAGTATTTGCAGATACTGCAGTAAATATAACCCTAGAAGCTGATGAGCTTGCAGAAGTTGCAGTAGAAACAAGCCACACTGCTAAATCATTTGGTATCGACCCATATGTAGCACTTTTATCATTCTCAACCCTAGGCTCTGCTCACCATGACCTAGCTACAAAGGTTGCAAGAGCTACAGCAATAGCAAGAGACCTTGACCCAGAATTAAGAGTAGAAGGAGAAATCCAATTTGATGCAGCAATAGATCCAAAAACAGCTGCTAATAAGGCACCAAAATCAGATGTAGCTGGTAAGTGTAATGTATTTATCTTCCCAGACCTACAAGCAGGAAACATCGGTTATAAAATAGCACAAAGACTTGGCGGTTACAAAGCCCTAGGACCAATACTCCAAGGACTAAATGCACCAGTTAACGACCTTTCAAGAGGTTGTTCAGCTCAAGATGTATATGAAATAGCTATTATAACAGCAATGCAAGCATCAGAAAGAGCAAGAGAAGCAGCAGAAAGAGCCGCTTCAAGCAAATAAGAAAATATATAAGGGCAATCTTTTTGGATTGCTCTTTTTTTATAAACATTTAAAGAAGAAAGGTGAGGATTATATTTTTAGAAGAAATTAAAAACACATCCAAGTCCGTAATACCCATAGCCATCCTAGTAGTGGTCCTGAACCTCTTTGTGGGAGTGGAAACTAAGCTACTAATCAACTTTTTTATAGGATGTATGGGAGTAATTCTTGGCCTGGGAGTATTTCTAACAGGAGTAGAGATTTCAATTTCAGAAATTGGATCTATGATGGGAGATTTTATAGCAAGGTTTGATAAGATAGCAAAAGTGGTTATCTTTGGTATTTTTATTGGCTTTACAATTTCAGTTGCAGAACCTGATTTGCTGATTCTTGCTAATGAAGTAACAAGTGCTGTGGGAATTTCTGCCCAAATTATTGTTATGATCATATCCTTGGGAGTGGGAATGATGATTTCCCTAGGCTTATTTAGGATATTTAAGGAAATAAGCTTATCAAATATGATGTGGGCATTATATATTACAGTCTTCGTCCTAATGATATTTACAGATGATGTGGGTCATGCAATTGCCTTTGATGCATCAGGGGCTACAACAGGAGCTATGACCACACCCTTTATAATTGCCCTAGGCCTAGGGGTGGCATCCCTTAAGGGCGAGAGGACTGAGGATGATTCCTTTGGCCTAGTAGGTCTTGCATCAACAGGTCCTATACTTGCAGGACTTATCATGAGTTTATTTTCTAAGGGAGGAGATGTCCTAATCGAAGAAGCTGCTCATAGGTCGGCCCTATATAGTGGTTTTATTAATTCTACCTTTGCTATAGTGCCAATTGCTCTCGTCTTTTATATAATGAATTTTTTATATTTTAAGGTAGAAAAAGATGAGCTCAGAAGAATCAGCATAGGAATGCTTTATACCTATCTTGGCCTTATAGTATTTTTGACAAGTGTTGAAGGCGGCTTTATGGAGCTTGCAAGAGTCATGGGCGAAGGCCTTGCCGATTCCAAATTCCTCCCTCTAATAGGTTTTGTACTTGGGCTTTTGGTAGTCTTGGCAGAGCCAGCCGTATCCGTTCTTGCCGAGCAGGTAGAGGATGTAACTGGTGGTTCTATACCAAGGAAAAATATCCTAGTAGCCCTATCTATAGGGGTTGCCTTTGCGGTGATGCTTGTCATCTTTAGGATAAGAATCGATGGTTTTGCCCTATGGATGCTAATTGTACCAGGCTTTTTACTTTCCCTAATCCTATCAAGGAGGGTTGACCAAATCTTTGTTGGTATAGCCTTTGACTCAGGCGGGGTAGCCTCAGGGCCAATGACAGCCACCTTTATTTTGGCCTTTTGCCAGGGAGTTGCTGGAAATATAGCTGATGGCTTCGGGGTAATCGCCTTTGTAGCCATGATGCCGGTTTTGACCATTATGATAATGGGTAACTTATATAGGAGATAAGATGCAATTTTTAAGAATAGTTCTTCCGAGAGGGAAGGGATCAGGATTTATGAAAATTCTACAAGACCATGGGGCAAGTGCTATTTCATGTTTTTATGGAGAAGGATCAGCACCAAGCCACATCCTAAATTCCCTAGCCATTGATAAGACCAAGAAGGAAGTAGTGGTCGGTCTAATAGAGGAAGATATAGCAGGTAAAATTATTGAGAAAATTTCAGATAAGCTTAAGTCTGTAAATACAGCTATAGCTTATTCGACAGCTTTAGAGGGAGAAAATAAGATGGAATATGTATGTTTGTATGTCATAGTGGATAGACATATGGGCCAAAAAGCCATCCACATAGCTCAGGACAATGGAGCAAGGGGTGCAACTGTCATCCATGGCAGGGGCGCAGGAGAAGAAATAAAGGGCAGGATATTCTTTAATATGAATATAGAGCCTGAAAAAGACATGGTAGTAATGCTAATTAAAAAAGACCTTGAAGAAAAAATTACAGCAGAAATATATAAGCAGATGGATTTGGAAGTACCTGGAAAGGGTATAATATATTCTGTACCAGTAAACCACGTAGCAGGACTAGTGGAACAAAACAATTAAGGAGCAATAATGAAACAATTAGATACATTTGAATTTAGAGAGCATGTAGAAAATGGAAGTGGCCTTTGCCTAGTAGATTTTTCTGCAACTTGGTGTGGCCCATGCAAGATGCAAACACCAATCCTTGAAGAATTGGCAGATGAGGTTGACTATAAAATATATAAGCTAGATGTGGATGAATCTAACGAAATAGCTGCCCAATACAATGTAAATGCTGTACCAAGCCTTTTTATATTTAAAGATGGTATCCTAAAACAAAACCTAGTGGGCTTTCACACCAAAGATGCCATAATAGAGGAAATGAGTAAATTCATATAATGAGATATGATATTGCAATAATCGGCGCAGGTCCTGCAGGACTTAGCGCCGCTTTAAATTCTAAGGTGAGAAACAAGTCAGTAATAATTTTTGGGACCGATTCAAAAAAAATTACACAGACTAGGTCCATCAGAAATTACCTGGGCTTTGGGGAAATAAGTGGCAAAGACTTAAATGAAAATTTCAAAAAGTCCCTTGCGGGATATCCTTTAGAAAGGTCGAGTAAGAGAGTAAAAACAGTCTATGCCATGGGCAAGTATTTTGCGCTAGAGATAGAAAATGAAGATATGATGATAGAAGCATCATCTGTAATAATTGCCACAGGCATAGAGCTTGCAAGAGATTTAGAAAATGAAGAGAAATTTTTTGCAAGGGGTGTCAATTATTGTGCAACCTGCGATGCAGCTTTATATAGAGGCAAGAAAGTTGTAATAATAGGCTACAACCAAGAATCGATTGAAGATGCAAATTTTACATCAGAAATAGTTGGAAAAGTAACCTTTGTTAACATGACAAAAAATGAAGTAAAACTTAATGATTCTATAGAAGTTATAGAAGGAGAAATCCCATTAGGCTTTGAGGGAGAAGATCATGCAGATAAGCTCATCTTTAAGTCAGGCAAGGAAATTGAGGCAGATGGATTTTTTATAATAAAAGACTCATCCAAGCCTGAAAGACTTATCCCATCAATAAAGCTAGATGGAAACCACATCCTGGTAAATAGGGACCTTGAGACAAGTATCAAGGGGCTTTTTGCAGCAGGAGATATCACTGGCAAGCCTTATCAAATAGCCAAGGCTGTAGGTGAGGGCCAGATAGCAGGCCTTAATGCAGCAAGCTATCTTTCAAGCTTATAAGACTCTCTATGATATTAAATGTAAAATATAGACTTTTTATAAAAAAGCAGTTTAATATAGGTAGTGAAAACACTGTAAAAAGAAATGGAGGAGAACGTGGCAACAGAACACATAGATTTTTTTGAATTTAACAATACAATCTTCTCTTTGATTAGAGAGATTTCACATAAAATAGACCTACTATTGACAGAAACAGCAAATAAGCTAGATCTTACTCCCCTACAGATTAAGATCATAATCGCCCTATTTTCAAGCGATCAAGACGTATCCATTGGCAGCCTTGGCAAGACTATAGGAGTAACTGGGGGCAATATCTCAAATATTTGCAAAAAATTAGAGAAAAAAGGCTTTGTTGTTAGAAAAAGAAGCGAAGCTGATGAAAGAGTAGTAAACGTTGAGCTAACTGAAGAGGGAATCAAGGCAAGCCATGTGGTTGGCGAATATTTTGATAAAATCAGAAAAGATTTCCCAGATGATATGGTAGATTTAAACCTTGAAACCATAGTCTCAGAGCTTAGAGAATTAGACGTATTACTTGATAAGTATATATCAAGGAGAAGTATATGAATCAAAAAGGAAAGAAAAATAGACCCTTAATCTACTATTGGATAGGGGCTTTAATAGTATATTTTATTTTTAGTTTCCTCTTTAATCCGATTGCCAAAAACGACGGAGCTAAGGAAGTAAACTACAGTCAATTTGTATCAATGATCGAAAATGATCAGGTAACAGAAGTAAGCAAGGATAATTTAAAATACACCTTCAAGGCTAAGGTAGATGGCAAAGAAAAAACCTACCAAACAGGTCTTTGGGAAGATACAGACCTAACAGAAAGACTCCTTGCAGCCAAAAAAAGAAATGATAAGCTAGAGTTTGGAAAAGACATAGAAACAAGGATGAACCCTTACCTAGCAGTCTTCCTCCAAAGTATCCTTCCGCTTATCTTTATAATGGTAATCTTCTACTTCGCATCAAGGTCTTTATCAAAGACTATGGGTGGCAGAGGTGGAGCTGATTTCATGAACTTTGGCAAGTCCAATGCTAAGGTCTACATGGAAAATGAAACAGGCAAGACCTTTAAGGATGTGGCAGGCCAGGAAGAAGCCAAAGAAAGCCTAAGCGAAATAGTAGACTTCTTGCACAATCCTAGAAAATACAAGGAAATTGGAGCTAGAGTTCCAAAGGGAGTTCTTTTAGTAGGCCCTCCAGGAACAGGTAAGACCCTCCTTGCCCAAGCAGTAGCAGGTGAGGCCAAGGTACCATTCTTCTCTATATCAGGATCTGAATTTGTAGAGATGTTTGTAGGTATGGGAGCATCTAAGGTAAGAGACTTATTCAAGCAAGCCAAGGAAAAGGCCCCATGTATAGTCTTTATAGATGAGATAGATGCCATAGGTAAAAAGCGTGATGTTTCAGGATATTCAGGCAATGACGAACGTGAACAAACCCTAAACCAACTCCTAAACGAGATGGATGGTTTTGATGCGACAGAGGGAGTAGTATTACTTGCTGCAACCAACAGACCAGAAATCCTAGACCCAGCCCTAAAAAGACCGGGAAGGTTTGATAGGCAAGTCCAAGTAGAACTTCCAGACCTAAAGGGCCGTGAAGACATCCTAAAAGTCCACGCAAAGAAAATTAAAAAAGAAGAAAATATCGATTACGAAGAAATAGCAAAAAGAACTGCTGGAACATCCGGAGCAGATCTTGCAAATATAGTAAACGAAGGTGCCCTAAGAGCTGTAAGAGAAGGCAGAAACAAGCTAAGCCAAGAAGACCTAGAAGAATCAATCGAAACAGTAATAGCAGGAATGCAAAAGAAAAATGCTGTAATTTCAGATGATCAAAAGAAAATCATAGCCTACCATGAAGTGGGCCATGCCCTAGTAGCAGCCATCCAAACCCACAAGACACCAGTCACAAAGATAACCATAGTCCCAAGAACAGGCGGGGCCCTAGGTTATACCATGACAGTAGATAAGGATGAGAAATATATTATGACCAAGCAAGAGCTATTTGATGAAATAGTAACCCTTGCAGGAGGTAGGTCAGCAGAAGAGCTAATCTTTAACACCAAGACAACAGGTGCCTCAAATGATATAGAAAGAGCTACAGCTATAGCTAGAAACATGGTAACAATCTATGGTATGGATGAAGACTTTGACTTCATGCAACTAGAACAAATCCAAGGCCGCTACCTAGGTGGTCAAAGAGCCATGATAGTATCAAATGGTACAGGCAATAAGATAGATGAAAAGGTAGGAATAATAATAGCAAATGCTCACATGAGAGCTATAGAAATCCTAAAAGATAACATCGACAAACTCCACGAAATCTCAGACTTCTTATTAAAAGAAGAAACCATCACAGGTGAAGAATTCATGGAAATCTTAGAAGGAAAGAAAAATAAAGAAGTAAGCGAAGAAAAAATCGCAGACAATACCGATGTAGATGTCAAAGACTTAGAAAATTCTAAAGAGAATATAAAAGAAGAAAATCCACAAGAAGGTCCAAAAGAGGATGAAAAAGTGGAAGAAGATAAGGAAAATAAGAGATTTATAGACTTATCAGGCGATGAAGAATAAGAAAAACCGGCCATTTGGTCGGTTTTTTGCTTGGAAAATTACTTTTAATGATTTAAAATTTTAAAAATTAACAGGGTTAATAGATTTCTATAAGTTAAATTTATTTAATTGAGATAAGAGGAAGTTCTCAGATTCTCTAGATTATAATTTTATAGAAAATATTTCATCAAAAAAAATTAACAAGCAAAAAGAGCTGTTATCAAGCCAGCTCTTTTACAAATCCTTTCAACCAATAACCTTAAAAACCAAAGTATAATTAAGAGAAGCATAGGATGACCATTTTTCATTGGTTACTGGGACTATCTGAACGAGTTCCCAGCCTTCCTTTGCTTTTTCATTGATGATTTCCTTGCATTTTTCAAAGGTATCTGTCTTTCCTGCCTTAAGGCCTCCCTCAAAAGGGACTTCGATAAATTCGTATCTCATAAGCTGCCTCCTAGTATTTTTATACCCACTTATAGGTATTTTAGGATGTCGTAGGCTTCTTTTAGGGAGATATTTTCATCTTTTGCTAGGGTCTTGGCGGATTCGTATTCTGGATAGGTGAAGATTTTATCTTTATAGCTAACTTGCTTTGCAAGGTAGTCCTTGCCCTTATAAGAGATTTTGATAATTTCTCTATCTAAAACTGTCCTGTCTAGGTCAAATTTCCTTACACCGATGCTTGTGGTTTGGGTAAAGATTATATCTTCTATAGCTTCTTCATCCTCTGCCTTATAAATTACTGATAATTTATAGGCTGGGCGGTTTTTCTTCATAAAGATTGGAGAAAAGTAGCAATCAAGTGCCACTTCCATAATTTTTTCTAAGGTGAATGCCAAAAGCTCCCCGCTTTGGTCATCTATATTTGTTTCAAGCAGTTTTACAGTTTTTTTTTATCTATTTCAATTTCCATGACCCTTAGGATATTGGTTGACTTTTCAAAGTCTTTGTTGCCAGCTCCTAGGCCGATTTTTTTGATTTTAAAGCTTGTTGGGGCTTTTTTATAGAAATATTTGACTATGGCAGCTCCAGTTGGGGTTATGTGTTCGCCCTCTTCTCCTATAAAATTAAGATTTATATCAGAATCAGCTAGGATATTTGCCACAGCTGGTACAGGTATTGGCATTGGGCCGTGGGCACACATTTGGTAGCCGGAACCCTCATAGAGGTCTGAGAAGTAAATATTTTCTACTCCCAGGTCATCAAGAAGGATTGCTACTCCTACTATATCTATGATTGAATCAACAGCTCCGACTTCGTGGAAGTGGACCTCTGTTTTATCAATGCCGTGGGCCACAGCTTCTGCATCTGCTATTATATCAAAGATACCGAGGGTATTTTTCTTGATATTATCATTGAGGTCTGAGTCTTCTATGATTTTTCTAATATCTTCTATATTTCTGTGGACGTGGTCGTGGTGATGGTGGTGGTCATGTGTGTGTTCGTGGTCATGATCGTGATGGTGGTGATGGTCGTTATCGCCATGATGATGATCATGGTGGTGACCTTCTAGGATGACATCAAAATTATAGGCATCTATGCCATTTTTCTTGACTCTTTCAAAGACAAGTTCGTAGCCATCAAGCTTTAGAGATTTGATGCCTTCGACTAATTTTTCCTTGCTAGCTCCCAAATCTAGGAGGGCTCCTATGGTCATGTCTCCTGCTATGCCTGAATACATTTCAAAATATAGGTCCATTTTAATTTCCTTTCGCTATTAATTTATTTATTTGACAGGCTGCGTAGGCTGCTCCGTAGCCATTGTCTATATTTACAACGCTAACTCCCTCTGCACAAGAATTTATCATGGAAAGAAGGGCGGTGATTCCGCCAAGATTTGCCCCATATCCAACTGAGGTTGGGACAGCTATGATTGGCTTATCTACAAGGCCTGCAAGGACTGTAGCCAGGGCTGCTTCCATGCCGGCTATGGCTATTATAACATTGGCTTTTTTTATATCTTCTATCTTATCAAGGAGCCTGTGAATGCCTGCAACACCCACATCTGTGTAGGTTTTAACCCTTGCTCCCAAAAATTTTGCTGTAATTTCTGCCTCAAGGAGGACTGGCAAATCGCTTGTGCCTGCACAAACTATGGCAATTTCACCGATTTTTTCTTCTTCCTTACTAAAATCTAGGGAGATAATCCTTGCAAGTTCGTTGTAGGTGACATCATCTACCTTGGCCTTAACTAGGTCAAATTGGTCTTTGCTTGCCCTGGTTCCTATTACAGATTCTTTTTTCTTGGCAAAGGCTTCAAAAATTCTTACCAGGCTTTCATCATCTTTTGATGCACAATAGATGGCCTCAGGAAAGCCCCTTCGAGATTTTCTAGAAAAGTCTATCTTGACAGCATCGCCTACATCTTCATAGCCCTTGTCATTTAGGATTTCAAGAGCTTCTTCATCGCTTATTTTGCCATTTTTTATATCATCAATTAGTTGTTTCTTATCAATCATAGGCTGTACTTATCCTTTTCTTCCTTGGAGAGCTTTATATCCATTGAACCAGACCTAAAACCCTCCATATCAAGGCATATATAGGAATACCCAAGGTCTTTTAGTTTTTTAACAACAAGGTCGTATTCCTTAAAGAACTTAGGGAAGTCTACCTTTTGTATTTCAAGCCTTGCAAGGTCATCGTGGTCCCTTAGTCTAAATTTTTCATAGCCAAGACTTCTTATAAAGCCTTCTGCCGTCTCTAACCTATCTAGATTTTCTTTTTTGATTTGTGTCCCATAAGGAAATCTAGTTAAAAGACAAGGGGCTGATGGCTTTTTGGCCACCCTAAGATCAAGTTCTTCTGCAAGGCGTCTGACATCTGCCTTAGAAAAGCCCGCCTGATTTAGGGGACTTAGAACTCCCAAATCTCTTAGGGCCATAAGTCCTGGCCTATAAACCTTGTGATCGTCTGTATTGGTCCCATCGACAACAGCCCCATAACCTTTCTCTTCCCTTAGCTTTAGGGCTTCGCTAAAGAGGGTTTTCTTGCAATGGTAGCACCTGTCCTTGGAATTGTGGGCGATTTTCTCATTGGTGAGTATGTCAACCTCCCTTATAACTAGGTCTACACCCATTTCTTTGGCTAGCTTTATGGCATTTTCTTCTTCTTCCTTTGTGGTGGACAGGGCCTTAAAAAACATAGCCCTAACATCGTTTTCACATTCCCTATAAAGGCTTGCAAGTTTCATGATGAGGGCTGAATCAACTCCGCCAGAAAAGGCGAGGATAAATTTATCTTTCAAGAGGTCTTTTATGATTTGAATTAGTTTCTCTTTTTTTTCAATATATTTCATAAGTATCCTTTATAAAAAAATAATTAAGCTATATTTTCAGAAAAAATACAGCTTAATTTATGTAGATAGGTCCACATGGACCTATACATAACAATGTAATCGAGTGTTAACGATAATTGTGATGTATATTCATTGTACTTAAAGCTTTTCAAATTGCAATTAACTTGCTTAAGTCTTGATTTGTTTGGGGTATAATAATTCTAGTTAAGATTGAAATATAAAGGAGTTTTTATGAAAAATAACGCAAAAAGATGGATAGCAGTAGGCCTTGCAATTCTTGTCCTAGTCGCTTCCATGTTTATGAAGGACACTAGTGAGAAAAATGAGGCTAAGGGCCTATCTTACCTTAAAGATTTGGGCAAGTCTCAACTTTTTGATCAAGAAATAATCCAAGGAACAAATCCTAGCCAAAAGATAAGAAAAATTTCCCTAGAAGGGGTAATCCAAGGCGATGACAATAGTCAATTTGTAATTGACCAGCTTAAGGAAGCAGCAGATGACCCAACTACAAAGGGAGTAATTCTTGCTGTAAATTCACCAGGTGGTTCTGTCTATGTTTCAGAAAAAATTGCCAAGGAAATTAAAAAACTTAAAGAGATGAAAATCCCGGTTTATTCTGTAATGGAAGAGATGGCTGCATCTGGAGGTTATTATATATCTGCCCCTACAGATAGGATATATGCTTCAAATGAGACCCTCACAGGATCAATCGGTGTAATAATGGGTGGACGTTCCTTCCAAGGTCTTTTTGAAAAATACGGAATCAAGGAGCAAAACGTGGTTTCTGGCAAGATGAAGGACACAGGCACCATGGGTAGAGATTTAAATGATGAAGAAAAAGCCTACCTCCAAGGCCTTGTAGATTCAGCCTTTGGTCGATTTGTAAAAATTGTCTCTGAAGGAAGGAAAATGAGTGAGGCAGATGTTAGAAAGCTTGCCGATGGTAGAGTGTATGATGGTTCTCAAGCTGTTAAAAATGGTCTAGTAGATAAGATTGGCGACATTGACATGGCATTAGATGATATGATTAAGGAAAACAAGCTAGATGACCCACAAGTAGTCGAAAGCTCATTTGCCAACTTTTCTTTCAGACAACTTTTCCAAAAGGTGGAAGACCTTAAGAAATCCTCTTCTGATCTTGCCATCCTAAAGGAATTAATGGAAGAAAATAGACAAGCTCCTATGTATATCTATGGGGGAGTCTATGGAAAATAAGAAGATATATAAGGAAAGAGATTTTGCCTACGCTTACTCATCCTTTGGTATAAGGCTACTTGCCTATATCATCGATATGATGATCGTATCTGCTCTTTTCACCATAATTAAATTTTTCATCCCTCTTGGAGAAGATGCAAAATTCATGGGATTAGGACTTTTGGCAGGTCTTAATACAATCATAAGCCTAGCCTATTTTACAATCACATCCCTAATCACAAGAGGACAATCCCTAGGTAAGATTATAACTGGCCTTAGGGTGGTATCTTTAGATGGTTTTGGCCTATCAAATAGTCAAATACTCATAAGGGAAATTGCAGGAAGATATGTCCAAAATAAATTGATTTTCCTATATGCCCTAGCCCTTTTCACACCCAAAAAGCAAACTTTAATCGACCTTTTCACAGACACAGCTGTCGTGAGGGAAGATGCCTATAGGGATTTATATGCAAAAGAAATTTAGATAAATTTACTTTTTGGGAAATTTATTACTAATAAAACAATAAAAATCATTAAAATAGCACAAAGATAAGCTTTGACGACCTTTGTGCTTTTTTTATCTATATTTCGCACTAGCCACCATATAAGGTATGGTAAGTATAGATTTTGAGAAAATACCACTACATCTAGTAGTTAGTTTGGAGATACAATGAAGATAATTAAAAGAGACGGATCAAAGGTTGACTTCGAGATAGAAAAAATCAAAAGAGCCATAGCAAAGGCATTTATCTCGGTAGACTCATTCATAAGCGATGAGAAATTAGACAGCATAGCCCAAAAAATAAGGGATACCATCAAGAAGAAATTCCCAAAAGACCACACAGTTACAGTAGAAGAAGTCCAAGATCTAGTAGAGCTTGGTCTTATTGATGAAAACTACTACAGAGAGGTAAAATCTTTTATCCTCTACCGTGCCAAGCACAACATGGATAGAAAAGTAATCTACGATTTTAAGGAATATATAGACGATAAGGACCTTATGGAAATAATAGCCAAGGTCCAAAGAGAATTTGATAGCCAAAGATATCCTATAGAAAGTTTGTATTTTAAATTTGAATCATTCACAAAACCAGACATGAATGAAAAACAAATCCTAGAGGCCATCATAAGGGCTGCAAGCGAATTAACAAGCAAGGAAGCTCCAGATTGGGAAATGATTGCAGCCAGATTTTTAGCCTACAAGATGAACCTAGAAATCAAAGAATATG
Organism: Anaerococcus sp. NML200537; assembly: GCF_026131715.1. Classification (NCBI taxonomy): domain Bacteria; kingdom Bacillati; phylum Bacillota; class Tissierellia; order Tissierellales; family Peptoniphilaceae; genus Anaerococcus; species Anaerococcus sp. NML200537. The sequence goes on from NZ_JAMXSL010000018.1 coordinate 38,631, forward strand.
AAGAAAGATATGAGCTTTATGATTTCAAATCAAAGATCAAATTCCTTACAGAAAAGGGTCTTTACGGGTCATACATGCTTAAAAATTACACATCTGATCAAATAGATGAATTAGAAGCCTACCTAGATTATAAAAGAGATGACATCTTTACCTACTCAGGCCTAGACCTAGTAAGGAAGAGATATCTGATAAGAAGCCATGATGGCCATCTCATTGAAAATATCCAGGAAATGTTTATGGGTATTGCCATGCACCTAGCCATTCCAGAAAAGGATAAGATTGGCTTTGCCAAAAGACTCTACGATATATTGTCAAGCCTAAAGGCAACCATGGCCACACCTACTATGACCAATGCTAGAAAGCCATTTAACCAGCTTTCATCATGCTTTATAGAAACTGTTCCAGATACACTTAAGGGCATCTACAGGTCCATAACCAACTTTGCCGAAGTTTCCAAACACGGAGGCGGCATGGGCATGTATTTTGGAAAAGTCAGAGCATCAGGCTCGGACATAAGAGGCTTTGAAGGAGTAGCAGGTGGAGTAATCCGCTGGATAAGACTTGCCAATGACACAGCAGTAGCAGTAGACCAACTTGGAGTAAGGCAGGGAGCAGTTGCAGTTTATCTAGATATTTGGCACAAGGATATGCCAGAATTTTTAGGACTCAGAACAAACAACGGCGATGACAGGATGAAAGCCCACGACGTCTTCCCAGGAGTTTGCGTGCCAGACCTCTTTTGGAGAGAAGTAAGGGATAATATGGAAGGCGATTGGCATATGTTTGACCCACACGAAGTGGAGAAAAAATATGGCAAGGCCATAGAAGATACCTACGGCGAAGAATTTGAAGAATTTTACCATAAGCTAGTAGCTGACAAGGATATATCAAGAAGAATCATGCCAATCAAAGATATGGTAAGATTACTAATCAAATCTTGGTCAGAAACAGGCACTCCATTTATTTTCAATAGAGATCTAGTAAATAAGGCCAATCCAAACAAGCACGCAGGAATGATTTATTCATCAAACCTCTGCACAGAAATTGCCCAAAACATGAGCCCATCAGAAACCATCTCCCAAGAGATAGTCACAGAAAATGGGGAAAAAGTCATAGTAAATAAGACAAGGCCAGGCGACTTTGTAGAATGTAACCTAGCAAGCCTAACCCTAGGAAAGCTTGATGTAAATAATGACCAAGAGCTTGAAGAAACAGTAAGAACAGTAGTAAGGGCCCTAGACAATGTAATAGACCTAAACTACTACCCAACCCCATATGCCCAAGTTACAAACAAAAAATACAGGGCCATAGGCCTAGGCACAAGTGGCTATCACCATATGCTCGTTAAAAACGACATAAGCTGGTCAGATGAAGAAAAACATGCAGCCCTAGCAGATAGGGTCTATGAAGATATAAACTATTATGCCATCAAAGAAAGTGTAGAAATTGCCAAAGAAAAGGGATCATACGAAGTATTTGAAGGCAGTGATTGGCAAAATGGCAACTACTTCACAGACAGAGATTACACAAGCGAAAGATGGATAAAATTAGCCAAAGAAGTAAGGGAAAATGGCCTAAGAAATGGCTACCTAATGGCAGTAGCCCCAACAGGATCAACATCAATAATCTCAGGTACATCAGCCGGAGTAGACCCAATTATGAGTCGCTACTTCCTAGAAGAAAAAAAGGGAGCCATAGTACCAAGAGTAGCCCCAGGCCTAACAACAAAAACCTTCTGGCTCTATGAAAATGCCCACGATATAGACCAAAACATCTCCATGAGAATGGCAGGAGTAAGACAAAGACACATGGACCAAGCCCAATCTGTCAATATCTATATCACAACAGAATACACCATGAGACAAATCCTAAATATCTACATTACAGCTTGGGAAAGTGGAGTAAAAAGCATCTACTATGTAAGAGGTAAATCTCTTGAAGTGGAAGAGTGTGATACCTGCTCCGCTTAGGATTTATCCAAGATAAATATATTTTAGGGGATGATCCCCTAAGACCCTATTTGGGATATGTTTTTTTATGGAAGGGCTCCCAAAAGCCCTCTCTTTTTTTATGCAATATAAATTATTTTTTTTATTATCCAAGATAATATTATTATTTACTTTAATTCTTCGTTACTTTATCACTTAATAAATTATATTTATTTACTATTGAATCTTCGTACCTAGGGGGAACCCAAGGGGGCGGCAGATGCCCCTGTAGGACTCCCCAAAAGTTGTAGCTAGAAAAGAGGCTGCAATGAAAAAATATAGTTTAGAATTAAAGAAAAAAGTA
>NZ_JAMXSL010000019.1:0-40538 GCF_026131715.1 Anaerococcus sp. NML200537
CAACCATCGGACTGCCTCCAGATTCCCCTGATAAATATTCCGTTACTAGTTTGATTTTAAATTCTTTTGTGTATTTTGGCATACAAAAACCCCTCCATCCGTATTCCGGATTTTGGGGTTCAGGTCACAAGTAAAACTGGTATTTTTAAGATAAAAACCACCCAAATAAGGGGTGGTTAAATTATTATCTGTTTTTTCTATTTTTTCTTTTAGCAGCGTCATTTTTCTTTTTTCTTATAACGCTTGGTTTTTCGTAGTGTTCTCTTCTTCTATATTCAGAAAGTACACCGGATCTTGCGCATTGTCTTTTGAATCTTTTAATCGCACTGTCGATTGATTCGTTTTCTCCAACTCTGATTTCTGTCATCTCTATCCCCCCTCTCGTATCCGCACTTAAGATTTCAAATCAGCCTGGTGGCCATTGTAGGCTTCTTCCGCCTAGGACATGAAAATGCATGTGAGCTACACTTTGTCCCCCATCATCACCGATGTTATGGACTACTCTGTAGCCATTTTCAGCTATGCCTTTTTCACGAGCTATCTTTTTGATAGTTAAAAATATTTTTCCTAGCAAGGAAGAGTCTGACTCGCTAAGCTCATCTAAAGATTTAATGTGCTTTTTTGGTATAACAAGAAAATGGATAGGTGCTTGTGGATCTACGTCATCAAATGCAATTACATCTTCATCTTCATAGATTATCTTTGATGGAATCTCTCCATCTATAATCTTACAAAATACACAATCCATACTTCACCCCCATTAGTATATATAATACCATAATTAAATTTAAGAGTAAAGTTTTTTATTTAATAATTTGGCCAATAAGTTCATTATTTTCAATGCCAGTTATTTTTACATCAAAAATTTCATTATCTTCTATGGATGGGTCCTTGACATTTACCCTTAGATAATTTGTTGAATAGCCTGATTTGAAGCCTTTTATATCTGCTTTTGATTCAAATAGGACTGAAAGAGTCTTTCCAATTTGTTTGTCTAAAAATTCTTTTCTATTTGTATCTTCAATTTTTTCTAAATCTTTTAACCTATCCTTTTTGATATTTCCATTTACCTGGCCGCCCATTTTGGCTGCCTTTGTCCCATCTCTTTGAGAATATTTAAATAGGTGGGTTTTGGCAAATTTAATTCTATCTACAAATGCCATGGTGTCCTTATGATTTTGTTCTGTTTCTGTTGGAAATCCTACTATGATATCTGTTGTAAGACCGGCATTTGGGAAAACTTCTCTGATTAGTTCTACCTTCTCTTTAAAAGTTTTTGTGTCATATTTTCTATTCATAGCCTTTAGGATATCATCTGATCCAGATTGTAGGGATAGGTGGAAGTGATCGCAAGCCTTTCCCGTAGCCTTCATCCTTTCTAGGAAATCTTTTGTTATGTGTCTTGGCTCCATGGATGAAAGTCTGATTCTTTTAATCCCATCAACCTTGGCTACATTTTCTATTACATCTATTAGGGATGTTCCGTCTTTAAAATCTTTGCCGTAGCTTGCCACATGAATTCCTGTTAGGACTATTTCCTTAAAGCCATTTGATCCAAGGCGTTCGGCTTCTTTTATTATTGAATCCATAGGACGGCTTACTACATTGCCCCTTGCATAAGGAATTAAGCAGTAAGAGCAATACATATTACAACCATCTTGGATTTTCATATAGGCTCTAGTCATGCCTGTTTGATTAGAAATAGCTAAATCCTCATAAGTTTTTTCTTCAGATACTGATATTAACTTATCTGTTGCTTCTTTGTTTTGTAAAAAGTCCTCGCAAAGTTCTACAACTTCTTCCTTATTTCTAGAGCCTAGGATTATATCTACGCCTTCTATTTTGGCTACTTCTTCTGGTTTTACTTGTGAATAACAACCCATTACAGCAATTATTGCATCTGGGTTGTCAGTCCTTGCTCTTGATATCATCTGTCGGCTTTTCCTGTCAGACATATTTGTAACTGTACAGGTATTTATGACATAGATATCTGCATTTTCTTCTTTTCTTTCAAATCCTCTTGCCTCAAAGATTTCTTCGATAGCTTCAGATTCATACTGGTTTACCTTACATCCTAAGGTTATTATGTTAAATGTTTTTGTCATTCAAAAAAATCCTTAACTTTATCAAAAAATGATTTTTCTTCTTTTACCTTGTTTCCACTTGCTTCAGCAAAAGCTTTTAGGGCTTCTTTTTGCTCTTTATTTAGCTTCTTAGGTGTTACAATCTTGACATAAAAGTAGAGATTGCCTTGTCTGCCTGTACGTGAATCTTTGATTCCTTCGTTTCTTAGGGTAAATCTTTGGCCTGTTTGGGTTCCTTCAGGGATTTCAAACTCGACACTCTTCTTAAGTGTTGCTACATCTATCTTGCCACCTAGGGCTGCTGTTGTAAAGCTAATTGGCATTTCGTAGTAAATATCTAGGCCATCTCTCTTAAATATTTCATGGTCACTTACCCTTACTATTACATATAAGTCCCCATAAGTGCCTCCATTTTCGCCCATATGACCCTTGCCGCTTAGTCTTATAACATTTTGATCTTCTATGCCTGATGGAATGTCGATTTTGATTTTTTCTGATTTAAATTCTTTACCAGATCCCTTGCAATTTTTGCATGGCTTATCAATTATCTCACCTGTACCGTGACACTTATCGCAGGTTACTGTCCTTGACATGGTACCAAAGGCTGTCCTTGAAACTTGGTTTACCACTCCTTGTCCATGACAATCTGGACAAGTGTGCTTTTCAGAACCCTCTTCTGCCTTAGAACCGTGGCATACGTGGCATTCCACTTCTCTTCTTATCTGAATTTCTTTACTAACTCCAAAGGCTGCTTCTTGGAAGGATAGGTTTATTACTTGCTGGATATCAGCTCCCTTTACAGGTCTTTTTGCCCTGCTTGCCGCATAGCCTTGGTTAAATATATCTCCAAATAAATCTCCAAATATATCACCAAAACCACCAAAGCCTGATGAAAATCCACCAGCTCCAGCTCCACCATTTTCAAAGGCAGCAGCCCCATACATATCATATTGTTGTTTCTTTTCAGGATCTGATAAGATTTCATAAGAAAGGGTTGCTTCCTTAAATTTGCTTTCGGCCTCTTCATCTCCAGGATTTAGGTCCGGATGGTATTTTTTGGCTAGTTTTCTATATTCTCTTTTTATATCAGCAGTGCTGGCATCCTTGCTTACACCAAGCACTTCATACGGATCTCTCATTTTACCTCCAATCATAAAAAAAGCTATTTCTCTAGGAAATAGCCCCTTTTATCAATTGTTTTTATTATACTAGCTATAGTAAATCTTTCAAAAGATTATTCTTCATCTTCATCGATTACTTCATAGTCAGCATCTACTACATCTTCATCGCTTTGGCCAGCACCTTCTGCTCCAGCTTGGCTTTGTTTATACATTTTTTCACTTACTTTGTAGATTTCGTTTGTTAATTCTTCTGTAAGTGCTTTGATTTTATCTAAGTCATCAGCTGCTATTGCATCTTCTAGTTCTTTAGCCTTAGCTTCTATAGCTTCTTTTTCGCTGCCTTCTAGTTTTGCATCTTCTACTGTCTTTCTAGCTTGGTAAACTAGGTTTTCAGCGTTATTTTTAGCATCTATTGTTTCTTTTTTCTTCTTATCTTCTTCAGCAAATTGTTCTGCTTCTTTTACCTTTTTATCGATTTCTTCTTCTGTTAGGTTTGAAGATGATGTGATTGTTATCTTTTGTTCCTTACCTGAGCCTTGATCTTTAGCTGTTACATTTACTATACCGTTGGCATCTATATCAAAGGTTACTTCGATTTGTGGAACACCACGTCTAGCTGCAGGAATTCCTGTAAGTTGGAACCTACCAAGAGTTATGTTGTCTGCTGCCATTTCACGTTCACCTTGTACTACGTGGATGTCTACTTCTGTTTGTCCATCTGCTGCAGTTGTGAATATTTGGCTCTTCTTTGTAGGTATTGTTGTATTTCTTTCGATTAATTTTGTAGCTACACCACCAAGTGTTTCAATACCTAATGATAATGGTGTTACATCTAGTAGTAATAGGTCTTTTACTTCACCTGTTAGGACACCACCTTGGATAGCTGCACCTAATGCAACTGATTCATCTGGGTTGATGTCTTTTTGTGGTTCTTTACCGATTATATTTTTAACTAGCTCTTGAACTGCTGGTACCCTTGTAGAACCACCTACTAGTAGGACCTTGTCTATATCAGAAGCTGATAGGCCTGCATCCTTTAAAGCATCTTCTACTGGTTTTCTTGTTTTTTCTACAAGATCATGGGTTAATTCGTTGAATTTAGCCCTTGTTAGGTTAATGTCTAAGTGGACAGGTTGGCCATCTACTGCTGTTATAAATGGTAGGTTAACATTTGTAGTAAGTGTTGATGATAGCTCTTTTTTAGCCTTTTCAGCTGCATCTTTTAGTCTTTGCATTGCTGTTAGGTCTTTTGTTAAATCAACACCTGATTCTTTCTTGAATTCAGCTGCAAGATATTCTACTACTGCATGGTCAAAGTCATCTCCACCAAGTTTGTTGTTTCCTCTTGTTGAAAGTACTTCAAATACTCCATCACCTACTTCAAGTATTGAAACATCGAATGTACCACCACCAAGGTCGTAAACCATAATCTTAGATTGGTCTGTTTCCTTATCCATACCATATGCAAGAGCAGCAGCTGTTGGTTCGTTGATGATTCTGTCTACTTTTAGACCTGCAATTTGTCCAGCATCTTTTGTAGCTTGTCTTTGAGCATCTGTAAAGTAGGCAGGTACTGTGATTACTGCATTTGTTACTGTATCATTTAGATAAGCCTCTGCGTCTGCTTTTAATTTTTGAAGAATCATTGCTGAAATTTCTTCTGGTGTGTATCTCTTGCCATCTATTTCTGGAGACTTCCAATCATGTCCCATTTCTCTTTTTACTGATGCTATTGTTCTATCTGGGTTAGTAATTGCTTGTCTTTTTGCTGTTTCACCAACTAATCTTTCGCCATCTTTTGAGAAAGCTACTACTGATGGAGTAGTTCTATTACCTTCACTGTTTGGTATAATTGTTGCTTGTCCACCTTCCATTACTGCTACTGCAGAGTTGGTTGTACCTAAGTCAATTCCTATAATTTTTGCCATATGTTTTTCCTCCTATTTGCTTACCTTAACCATTGCTGGTCTAAGGACTTTGCCGTGTAATGTATATCCTTTTTGGAATGTTTCTATTATATAATCTTCTTTAACTGTATCGCTTGCTTCCGTCATTACTGCGTGATGCAAATTATGATCAAAAACGCATCCGTCTGATTCAATTTCTTCTAAACCTTCGCTTTTGAGGGTCTTTAGAAATTCATCTCTTATCATTATGACTCCCTTTACAAAAGGATCTTCCATATCCTTATCTTTAAGGGCCCTATCAAAGTTATCTAGGACAGGTAGAAGCTTTTCTATCAAAGAGCTAGAGGCAAATTTCTTAAAGTCCGCTTTAGACTTTTCTTCTCTTTGCTTATAATTTGCAAAATCTGCCATAAGTCTCTGGTATTTTTCTAAATATTCATTATCATCTGATGAAGTTTCCTCCGTATCTTCAACTATTTCAGCATCGATTACTTCTTCATCTTCTGGATTTTCTTTTATATTTTCTTCTTCTAATTTTTCTTCATCTTTTATTTTATCATCTGCCAAATCATTCACCTTACCTTTTTATTCATTTAGTAAATCTGAAACTAGCTTAATACTTTCAATAACTTCTTTATATCTAATTCTAGTTAGACCTACTATACCAATCTTACCGATGGTATTTTCGTCTACCTTAAAATAAGAAGTTATGATTGTATTTTCCTTTAACTGGTCGATTTTATTTTCTTCTCCGATAGTGATGACTAGGCTTTGGTCATTTTTATCAGTTAGAAAATCTGTAATAATATCTGGATTTTCAAAGAGATTGATAAATTCCTTAGCTTTAACTATATCATCAAATTCTTTAAAATTGAATATATTACCCAAACCCTCTATCTTGATTTCCTTATCAGAATCCTTGCTAGATTCATTTTCCATCTTTGTTTGGATTATATCGAGCAAATACTTATAATTTAGATTTAACTTCTCTTCTATACTTATGATTTTCTTGCCTATATCATAAATACTTGAACCAACTAGCTCGCTCCTTAATATATGATTAACTTGCGATAAGCTTTGATCATCTATCTCATATTTTAGATAAATCAAATCATTAACAACTAGGCCATTGTCATAGACTACTATAAGTATGAGTGCATAATCATTTACCCTTAATAGCTCTATGTTGGCTATTGATTTTATTTGATTTTTGTAAGTGATAGACACTGCTGTTAGATTTGTGATTGTCGCTAAAATCTTTGTAGCTGAATCTACAATATCTGTAGCATTATGGTATCTCTTATCCAAGATTTGCCTCAAGTTTTTAGGATCGTTTTTCTGATCAAGCAGGCCATTTTCAAGTAAATGGTCTACAAAAAACCTGTAGCCCTTATCTGAAGGTAGCCTACCACTTGAGGTGTGGGCCTTTTTTAGAAGGCCTTTCTTTTCTAGAGATGACATATCATTTCTAATAGTAGCCGGTGATACATCAAAGGAATAATCATCAGCCAAACTCTTAGAGCCTACTGGTTCTCCCTCTAGGATATAGGAGTTTATGATAGAGAAAAGTATCTGCATTCTTCTATCTTTCAAGTCTTTCACTCCTTTTAGCACTCTTTAGTATCGACTGCTAATTATAGTATACTAGCTAGGATTCCTTTGTCAAGAAATATTATATTATTTCAAGAAAAAACTCATTAGAAAGGGAAAATCCCTTCTTAGTAAAGCTTATCCTATCAGAGATTTCAAAAAATCCATCCCTATAAAATTTATCAACTGACTCTTTATATTTTTCTAAGAAGTCAGCCTTAAATTTTTCCTTAAAGGTCTTAAGATTTATTCCTTGAGCCTCTCTTAACTTAAAAATTATATATTCTTTTTCCTTCTCATCCCTATCAATGAATTCTTTATTTATAATAGGAAGCTTATTTTCTCTTATAAACTTATCATAAATTGCTAGATTTCTTGTATTGGTATATCTGGTATTTAAAAGATAGCCGCTAGCACCAAGGCCAAAGCCAAAGTAACCCTCGCCATTCCAATATTTTTTGTTATGAAGTGATTCAAAACCTTGCTTGGCAAAATTTGATACTTCATACCTTTTTAGATTAAGTCTTGAAAGCTCATCTATTATCATATCAAAAATATCTACCTCTAAGTCACTATCCATCAAATCAAGCTTGCCTTCTTTGTCAAGAGCATAAAACCTTGAACCCTTATCTAATATCAAAGAATACCAAGAAATATGGTCTGGATTAATTTTCTTTACAAAATCCAAGTCCTTTTTTACAGAATCCAAATCTTGACCTGGGAGGTTTAACATCAAATCAAAAGATAAATTTTTAAATCCTGCTTCCCTAATCAAATCTATATCCCTAAGGGCTCTCTCTCTTGTATGATTTCTACCAATATTTTTAAGGACCCCATCATCAAATGATTGGACCCCTAGAGAAATCCTATTTATGCCAAGCTTTTTATAGGTCTTAAGCTTTTCCTTATTAAGCGAATTTGGATTTGCCTCGATGGTAAATTCTTTTATGTCTGTCTTAAATTTATAGATTTCCCCTACTATTTCTTCAATTAGGCTCGGATCTATATAAGAAGGTGTGCCTCCGCCAATATAGATAGTATCTATAATTACATCCATCCTTTGCCTATAAAAATTTATTTCTTTTACAAGATTTGAAACATAGGGTCTAATCCAATTTTCTAAATTTGGGAAGGCTGCAAAGTCGCAATAATAACACTTTTTCTCACAAAAGGGAATGTGGATATAGGCTCCTATATTATTCATTTTTACCTATCAATTCTATAAGCACTAGCTTAGCGGCAGATCTGCTTATTATCTTAAAATCAGATCCCTTTTTTATCCTAAGGGCATCTGCTGGAAAATATGTGTATTCCTTGCCATCAGCTATAACCCTCACCCTGCCATCTATTACAACTATATAATAGGCATGGCCTGGATTTTGTGGTCTAAATTCATTTTCCTTTTCAAAATATAGCCTCTTTATAATCTCGTCATCTGACTTTAAGACCAATTCTTCGCTTGCTTTAACTTGCTTTTTTTCTTCTACCTGACCAGTTTTATGGTTTTTATAATCATCATTAGTGAAAATTGTTTGGTGAACTGGAGCTAAAATTCCCATAGGAACTTTCACAATATGGCTACCATAATAAGTAAATCCAAGCTTCTTTTGAAAATCCCTAGACTTAAAATTATTTCTAAAATATCCAGCAGAAATATAATCAAGACCCAAATCTTCAAAGGCATATTTCATCATAGCCCTAACAGCTTCTGTCATAATTTTTTGCCTATGGTAAGCAGGACTTAATACAAAACCTATCTCCTTGGCCTTTTTACCTTCAAATTCTTTATAAAAATCCTCATCCACTGGGCGAAGTACTATAGATCCGATTACCTTGCCATCCATTTCTATAGCAAGGACGTTTTTATTTTTTTTAAATCTTTCTAAAACTCCCCTAGTGTAATCTAGATTTTCATGATGAGGCCAACCAGCCATTTCACCAAGTCCAGGTATTTTTGCGTATTCAAAAAAATCTTCTAAATCAGAATCTCTAAAGGCTCTAAGTACAAACCTATCAGTTTTTATAACTAAATCAGTAAAATCAACTTTAATATCCATAAATACTCCTTATCCATGATAAATATACTATACAATAATGGAATTTATTTTAAAATTTTGTAAGATATGACTAAGTATCTTGTCTAATATATGAAGGAGGAGTTATGGATATAGAAAAAATTTATAGGATATATTTTGATGACTTGTATAGATTTTTGCTATATCTATGCAAGAATAAAGAAGTGGCCCAGGATATTTGCTCAGAATCCTTTATAAGGGCTATGAAAAATATTGAAACTATCGAAGATTCTAAAGTAAAGTCTTATCTCTTTCAGATAGGCAAGAATACCTATTACAACTATTATAAAAAGAACAAAAGGCTTTTGCTCACTGATAAAATCGAAGACTTTGACCAGGAATTGGAATCTTTTGAGAAAGATTTATTGTGCAAAGAAAATCTATCTAATTTGGATATGGCAATAGAAAGTCTTGAAAATCCTTACAAAGATGTTGTGAAACTAAGACTTAACGACCTATCTTTTAAGGAAATCGGAGAGATTTATAAGAAAAATCAAAACTGGGCCTGTGTCATCTACCACAGGGCCAAGGAGAAATTAAAAATATTAATGGAGGAAAATAATGAATAATTGCCAAATTATAAAAGATTTACTTCCCTTATATAAGGAAAATCTTTTAAGCGAAGAATCAGTTAAATTTGTAGAAGACCATATAAAGTCTTGCCCTAAGTGCAAGAAGATATTGACAGATGAAATCGAATTTGAAAATAAAAATACAAAGCCCCTAGATTTTGTCGAAAAAAGAATAAAAAAAGAGACTAGATTTTTTACCCTAGCAGTGGTCTCGTTTATCGGATCAATACTCATTTTTATCATATCCTATCTAAGCATTCCAAGGCATATTGAGTATGAAAAGGACTTGTACAAAGTTTACAAGAGCGATGACATCTACACAGTAGAATTTTCTGACAAGGTTAGCGGGATTGATTACACTGACACAGAAGATTCCATCTACCTTGATGCCTATACCACAAAATATGACCAGATTTTTAATAAAGATAGGCCAAGAAAATCCCTTACTTTTCATAAGGACGATTTGAAAATGGTCCTCTACCAAAACCACGATTCTATGCCAGAAATGGTAATCGGATCTGGAGAAGTACGCCAAACTATGCTTCCTAGACTGCTATTTGGCTTTTATGCAAGAGCTTCTATTCTTGGATTCATAGGCCTTGGACTGATAGTATTTGCCCTAGAAAAATTTAGAAAAAAATCTCTAAGTCTACTAGCAAAGACATTTTTACTGGGATGTCCCCTATCACTTTTCCTAGCAATTATTGCAGTTAAAGGATTAAATACAGAAACCTTCTACCCAGTGTCAGATTTTAAATATATTGCCTTCTTAGGCTTAGGAATCTACTTATTTTTGATCTTTCTAAGCATAGCAAGAGACCAAAAAAGGATGTGAGAAATCACACCCTTTTTTATTTTATTCATCATCAAGCTTGAGCACTGATAGGAAGGCCTCTTGTGGGACTTCAACATTACCAAGTTGACGCATCTTTTTCTTACCTTCTTTTTGTTTTTCAAGAAGCTTTTTCTTTCTAGAAATATCACCACCATAGCATTTGGCGATAACATCTTTTCTTAGGGCCCTTACTGTCTCCCTAGCAATGATTTTTGCACCAATTGCCGCTTGGATTGGCACTGCAAATTGTTGTCTTGGAATCTCATCCTTTAGCTTTTCAACAATTCCCCTACCTCTTGCATAGGCATTGTCTCTGTGAACGATTAGAGATAAGGCATCGACATTTTGTTCATTAATTAGGATATTAAGCTTAACTAGGTCTGAAACCTTATAGCCAGTTACTTCATAATCAAGGGAAGCATAACCCTTGGTTCTTGACTTAAGATTGTCAAAGAAATTGTAAATGACCTCATTTAATGGAATCTTATACTTAATAGAAACCCTATTTTCATCTATATAGGTCATATTTATAAGCTCACCACGTCTAGATTGGGCCAAATCCATTACCTGACCAATATATTCCTTTGGAGTGATGATTTCAGAAATTGTTTCTGGTTCCTTTATATATTGGATTTCTGCAGGATCTGGGAAATCATTAGGATTTTGTAATTCTTTCTCTTCATCCTGAGATTTTAATTTAATCTTATAAATAACTGATGGAGCAGTAGCGATTATATCTAGGTCATATTCTCTTTCAAGCCTTTGGGTAATGATATCCATGTGTAAAAGTCCAAGGAAACCTGCCCTAAGACCTACACCAAGAGCTTGAGAATTTTCCTGCTCAAATACAAGGGCAGCATCATTAACCTGAAGCTTTTCCAAAGAATCTCTTAGCTTATCAAAAGATTCGCCTTCAGCTGGATAGATACCAGAATAAACCATTGGTAGGACTTCCTTATATCCAGAAAGTGGCTTGTCTGTAGGATTTGAGACACTTGTGATAGTGTCACCAACCCTAGCATCCTTTACTTCCTTTATAGATGCCTCTATAAAGCCAACGTCTCCACTTCTTAATTCCTTTGTGGCAATCCTACCCCTTGTTGTGTAACCAACTTGGTTGACCTCATATTTCTTGCCAGTGTTCATCATGACAATCTCATCGCCAGGTCTGACAACTCCTTCAAAGATTCTTACATAACATACAACTCCCACATAAGAATCGTAATAAGAATCAAAAATAAGGGCCTTAAGTGGCTTATCATCATGATCTTCTGGTGCAGGTACGTTTTTAACAATATCTTCTAAAACATCTTCAATATTTAAGCCAGTCTTGGCAGAAATCATTGGAATTCCATCAGTATCAAGGCCAATCTGATTTTCTATCTCAAGTTTAATCTCATCAGGTCTAGCACTTGGAAGGTCAATCTTATTTAAAACCGGAAGAATTTCCAAATCTTGCTCTAAAGCTAGGTAAGTATTGGCCAAAGTCTGAGCCTCAACCCCCTGACTAGCATCAACAACAAGAATAGCTCCTTCACAAGCCTTAAGAGACCTAGACACCTCATAATTAAAGTCCACATGGCCTGGAGTATCAATAAGGTTAAGGTCATAAGTATTGCCATCATTAGCCTTGTAATGAATCTTAATAGACTTAAGCTTAATTGTAATACCACGTTCCTTTTCAAGCTCCATATCATCAAGCATCTGCTCTTTGATATCCCTTTGGCTTATATTTTCACTTTTTTCAATGAGCCTATCTGCAAGGGTAGACTTTCCGTGGTCAATATGGGCAATTATTGAAAAATTTCTAATATTTTCTTTTCTCTTTGTCATATATCTCCTACTAATCTTATTTATATGGATTATTATCAATAAGTCCTGCATCAGCAAAAGGATAGAACCTCAAAAATGCATGACCTACAATATCTTCTTTATATATCTTACCAAAATTTCTGGAGTCATTAGAATTATCCCTATTGTCCCCAAAAACTAAGTATTCATTGCTACCTAAGATAAATTCATTACCAGCAAGACCTTCTAGAGTATGGTCGCTAGCTATATATTTCTCCTCAAGTACATCTCCATTAATAAGTACCTTACCATCCTCAAGCTTGACAGTATCCCCAGGAGTACCTATAACTCTTTTAACATACAATCTATTTGGATAATCTGGGGCCTTAATAATAACAATCTGTCCCCTCTTATAATCTCCAAAATATTTTCCAACCTTATTAAGCAAAAGCATATCATCACTATGTAGGGTATTTAACATCGAATCCCCAGAAACTCTAGTGGCATCAACTATAAAAAACTTAACAAAAAAAGTTATGATCAAGGCAACGGCAATAGTTTTAACCCAATCCCAAATCACACTTAGGATGTAATCCCACTTTTTATTTTTCTCTTCCATAATAACCTCTCATTCCTTGAATTATTATATACTATATAGGGGCAATTCTCAAAAAATTCTTAAAAATATAATAAAAACTTGAGCTTTTTGAAAGTTTATGGTAGAATACATAAGTCAAGTAAAAAAAGAGAAGAGGTGAAAATAGATGGCAAATATTAAATCAAGTCAAAAAAGAATTGAAGTCGCTAAAAGAAATACTCTTAGAAATAAGTCAAGAAAATCAGCAATCAAAACTTACATCAAAAAGTTTGAAGCAGCTATAGAAGCAAATGAACTAGACCAAGCTAGAGAATTACTAAAATTAGTTGACAAAAAGCTAAAACAAGCAGAAAGCAAAAATGTAATCCACAAAAACAGAGTTGCATCTGTAACATCAAGATTAGCTAAAAAATTAAACGCAGCAAACGCATAAGAAAATGAGTGATAATCAGTAATGGATCCCGACATATGACTACTGATAATCACTCATTTTAATGGTAGCAAAAATATTGCTAGCAATATTTTTGCGGTTTTCACAATTTTGCAAGCACGAAGTGCGCAGGAAAATTGATGAAAAACCTTATGCAGCGAAGAAAAAAGGACGCGACGAACAGGAGCGTTCTTTTTTTGTAGTCGCATAGGATAAAGACATGACCTGTGAGCAAAATTTTTACGATTTTCACAATTTATCAAACAACGAAGTTGTGAAGATAAATTGATGAAAACATTATGCAGGGAGAGAAATTCAACGAGACGAGTAGGAGCGTTTAATTTCTCGAGTCGCATAGGATAAAGCAAACACTGTAAGCAATATTTTTGCGGTTTTCACAATTTTGCAAGCACAAAGTGCGCAGGAAAATTGATGAAAAACCTTATGCAGCGAAGAAAAAAGGACGCGACGAACAGGAGCGTTCTTTTTTTGTAGTCGCATAGGATAAATCACACCTTTGCAAGCAATTTTTTTACAATTTCACAATTTATCGAATGAGAATCAGAAATAGAAATCGATAAAAATCTTATAATAAACTAAAAAGAACGTCTTAATAGCAACGTTCTTTTTTAATCCAATCATATTCAATTAAATACCTACCCCCCACAAAGGCAATCAACTTCAAGAGCTCATCTCTCATATCAAAATTTTCTGACTTGCTTCTTTTTTCCATATCGAATATTCTTTCATTTATATCAATTAATTCATCAAGGCTGAAGTTTCTTATAAAGTCCTTGGCTTTTTTTAGTTCAAAGCTTCCTATCTTTGCTGTTTTCATCATAAAGGAGTCGTTGTAGGATGCTTGACTTAGGCTTTTTATGGTTGTTAAAATCCTTATTTGCCTTATTATCATATGGTAGACCATAAAAAGGTCTTCTCCTGATTTTACCATGGACAAGAAGGTCTTCATGGCTGTTTTTGTGTCTTTTTTGGAAAGGGCATCTGTTAGGTTAAATATGGATAGGTTAAGGACTTGATCTAGTTGGTCTTCTATATCCTCTCTTGTGATGACTTCATTATTTGAATTTGATATAATTTTATCTACTGAGTTTACTATTTCATATAAGTCTACTTCGCTATTGTAGGAAAGATAGGAAAACCTGTCTACTATTTCTCCAATAAATTGGTTTGAAATTTTCTTATTTTTGCTTAAAAATCTCTTACCAATAAAGGACCTCAGCTCCCTATTATTTAGCCTTTCAATTTCTACGATATTTCCCTGCTTTTTAACTTCCTTGTAAAATTTGCCCTTAAAAGGCTTATTATCAGAAAAAATCATAAGTGTAGCATAGGTTGGGAAATCTGCCAAATCTTTGCTAAGCTCATCTAAGACTTCTTTGTAAGATGCGACCTTATCTTTACTTAGGTCTATATTCTGCCAGATTATTATCTTTTTATCTTCCATGACAGGATAGGTTTCGTAGGAGTTTTTGAGAATTTCGTAGTCTGTTTCACCCTTTATCCTGATTAGGTTAAAATCTTTTATATTTATTTTTCTCTCTGCCTCTTCTATCAGGGTGGTATTGAGGTATTCTTCCTCAGAATCAAATAAATAAACTCCGCTGGTTTGACCTGAGCTTAGACTTTTAAAAAAATCTACATATTTCATCTAAAAAACCCTCCTTTCAAATATTTTTCTACTCTAATTTCTTTATTTTTAACTCTAATTTTAACTAGGCCATCGCTTTGGGTATTGTAGGTTTTTATTCCCCTAATATTGTGTAAAACTTCCCTATTTGGGTGGCCGTAGGTGTTATTTCTTCCTGCTGATATTAGGGCAATATCTGGATCTACCCTATCGATAAATTCTTTATTTGAAGATGACCTTGACCCATGGTGGGATAGCTTTAATATATCAGCCCTTTGGTCTAATTTATTTTCAAATTCAGCTGACAAGTCGCCTAGGCTTAGAATTGTCTTTCCCTTTATATTTATCAATAGGCCCATTGACTTATCATTTTCATTTTCATTATTTTCCCCATCATAAATACACCTGATAAAACCATCAGATAATTTTACTTCATCACCTATATTTATAATTTTTGCCTGGTATTTATGCTTAAATTCTTTTGATAAGGACTTATCAACTATTATATTTTTAACCCTGATATTTTCTAGCAAATAATTGAGGTTGCCAGCATGGTCCTTATCTTCATGGCTTATAAAAACTCCCTCAATTTCCTTAACTCCAATGCTCTTAAGATAGGGAACGAGGATTCTCTCACCAGAATCATAATCCTTATACTTTGGTCCACCAACATCAATCATATAATATTTTCCCCTATCATCTATTAAAAAGGCATCACCCTGACCTATATCAATCATCTGATAAGTTATATCTTTATTTATGAGATTTAAGACTAGCGACATAGAAGTAATGGCAAGGGAAAGACCTAGGAATTTCCCGAAATTTTTCTTTACCTTTACATTAGCAAAAATATAAATTATTATAAATAAAAATATGGATACCAAAATATTTTCTGCTACAAAATCTAGGCTTAAAAATGAAATAGAACCTAAGAAACTTGTCATATTAAGCATGGACCTTACCAGTAAATCCAGGCCGATAAAGGCTAATTTTAGAAGTCTTCCCAAAATCGGATAGGTAAAGATTATAAAAAACATCAAGTAAATTGCTATTTCAAATATTGGTACAATTAAAAAGTTTGCTGGTATTGATAAGAGATTATAATACCTAAAATAATAGGCAACAAAGGGTAAGGTAGAAAGCTGGATTGCACTTGTAAAGGCAAAGGAATCTCTTATAAAACCTTCTTTAAAGAGCTTTTTAAAGCGTGGATAAATCCTATAAATTGCAAGACATGCCACAAAAGATAGGATAAAGCCTGATGACAAAAGAGCAAAAGGATTTATCAGCAAAATTATTAAGGATGCAATTATTAAAGATTTGACCCTATCTATCGGTTTTCTATACAAAAATCCCACAAATCCTATCAAATTTATTATAAGAACTCTTTGGACAGAATATGGAAAACCAATTATATAGGCATAAAGACCAACTAGGATAAGACCTATTAGCCTGGTGTACTTATAGGGAATTTTTAGCTTAAGGCCTATAAAGGATAAAAATGTCATCAGCATATCCATGTGAAGACCCGAAACTGCCAAAATATGGGCAAGGCCCATCTTGCCAAGACTTTCCCTGTCGATCAAATTATCTGTAAGCAAAAGTGAAATTACAAAATCTGATGATTTCTTGGATAAGTTATTAGAAAAAATCCTATTTATGTAAGAAAAAAATCCCTTTCTTATCTTAAGAAAAATGTTATTGGACTCACTTCTAAGACTTTCTTGATGGAGATTTTTCGGCTTAAATTCAAGACTTACATTTTTTGAAATAGCATAGGACCTAAAATTAAATAAATTTGGGTTAGTATTCCTATTTATAAGCTTAAGCTCTCCCTCAAGGTCTAATATATCCCCTATATCAAAATCTCCCTCATCAAAGATAAAGGCCTTTTGGTCATAGGATTCATTTTTTATCTGGACTGTGTACCTATAGGAGTCATTTGACTTTCTTTTTTCTAAAATCTTAACCTGAACATTTTCTATATCACTTTCGTGCAAATTAAATGAAGAAAGCCTAATAAAACTTAAGGAAAATCCTAGGAATATTGCAAGAATTACTATAGAAAAATCCCTATTTTTCTTAAAAGCAACAAAGGCAAGACTTAGGCAAACAAGGCCTAGGTTAAATATATTTAGATTTTCAAAATTTATAAAGCCCACTATGCCCAAAATTAGACCTAGGAGGATTAATCCTAAATTTTTTTTCATAAAAACCTCTATTTAATTATATCATATGTTATAATAGATTTAGAGGTGACCTATGAAAATATATGAAAATTATCCTGAAATATTAAATATCAAGGCAAAGGTCCTTGATAAGAGATTTAAAAATAACATAAGCCAAGTTATAGTCGATAAAAGTATCTTTATGGCTGATGATAATGAACTAATAAATGATTATAAATTCCTAGATGATAAGGAAGTTATTGAGGTAAAGGAAAATAGAGGCAAGCTTTTAATTTCTGTGGATGGAAAAATAAATAATGATCAAGTAATCCTTGAAGTAGATAAGGATCTAAGATATAGAAACCTATCCTACAACACCGCCTACATCCTCTTTCAAATATTCCTTGAAGGATTTTATGGCAAAATCAAGACAAATTTATTTCTAAATGAAGATGAAGCCTACATAAGCCTTATTAATTACAGAGATGATATTGACCCTGCGCTTTTTGATGAAATGATTAACTACGCTATCGACTCAAGCCTACATATCACAACTACAGCTGGAATTACAGAAATAGCAGGTCTTGGAACTGTAATTAATTCTAATATTTGCTTTAACAACACCTATAAGATTATAAAATTTAAGGTCCTGGATGTACATAAGGATGGGAAAAATACTATCATAAGCTTTGCCGCTGGTAGATAAGATATTGACAAACTTACTCTAGCAAGGTAAACTATTATAAATTTGTAGAAAGGAGAATAGAAAAATGACAAAACTAAGAAAAGGAAAGAAAGCAAGTAACTAGTAAGTAAGGATAGCTCCTTGACTTACATAAGAAAAAACAAGGAGGATGCCGAATTTTCGGCACTATGAAAGAATTTAAATTTTTGATTAAAAAGATGGCTAATTTAGAGCCAATCATGTTTTTACTAATCGCACTTTACGGTCTATTTGTAGGGATCAAACCCTTCTTATGGATTATTTCACCTGCCTATATTCTAAAAAACTTCCAGGACAATCCTAAAGTTTTTCCAGTATTTTTTATAGGCTTATTTTTTATTTCTTCATTAATTAGCTTTTTTGATGCCTTTGTTATGGGCAATTACAGGATGAGGATGAACCATGTCCGTTATAAGCTAATGAATATGATCACAGAGTATGCACTCTACCTACCCTACGCCAAGAAAAAGGAAAAAGCTGAATCAGAGAAAATTAACGAGGCCATGAAAGCTGTAGAATCACCTTGGCTTGGAGCTGGCGGCATAATGATGGATTTGCCAAATGTCTTTGCTCTTATTATTTCGATTGGTGGATTTTTGTGGATATTTGCTTCTATGGACCTTTGGGTTCTATCTTCAACAATTATTCTAACAATAATTTCATGGGCACTTTTAAACCAAGTCCCAAAATCCTATAACAAATACCGGGATGAAATGAGTCCAAATTGGGATAAGTTTGCCAAGCTTAATAATGAAATGAAATCTCCCCTATCAAAGCAAGATATTTTGATTTTTGATACAGTAAGGATTTTTAAATCCTATTATGGCAAAACCAACAAGGATAGGATAAACCGCCTAGAAGGAGTCAATACAAAAACCATTAAGATTTTTACCTTGGCTAATTTAGTAAACCTTATTAGGGACGGTCTTATAGTCTATTGGCTAATGACAGGACTTATAGCTGGAAGAATATCAGTGGCAAATTTCTATGTCTATTTTACAGCAATCTTTGCCTTTATTGCCTTTAACCACCAAACCATGTGGTTTTTTACTGATATCAGGAGAAACTTTTCCATGTTTAAGCCATTTTTTAAGATTACAGATGTCTATAAGGATGAAAAACAAGAACTTTATCCAGACCAAATGGAAATAGTCCTTGATAATGTTTCTTTTAAATATCCGGGAACAGATAATTATGTTTTAGAAAATATTAACCTGAGGATAAAAGACTCAGAAACAATCGCCCTTGTAGGGGAAAATGGTGCAGGTAAGTCAACACTTGCCCTACTTCTCGCTGGCTTATACCAACCGACAGAAGGTAGGATCTTAATTAATGGTGAAGATATTAATAAATCTCATATTGACTATAAAAAGCTAATATCAGCTGTCTTTCAAGATTCAAATCTCTTGCCATTTTCATTTAAGGAAAATATCCTAATGTCAACTGAGGATAAAAAGATAGATGATATTTACAAGATGACCCACCTAGATGAAATCATAAATAAATATGATAAAAAGGATAATCAAACCCTATTGAGGATTTTGGACAATGACGGGGTTGACTTATCTGGTGGCCAAAAGCAAAGGCTATTTTTATCCAGAGCCATAGCTAAGTCTAGGGCCAAGCTTTTAATCCTAGATGAGCCAACAGCCCAGCTTGATGCCCTAAACGAAAGAGAGCTTTATATGCTCTATGATGATCTGACAAAAGATAAGTCTTCGATTTTCATCTCCCACAGGTTGGCATCAACCAAGTTTTGTGACAGGATAATCTATCTAAAGGACGGCAAGATTCTTGCAAATGGGACCCATGATGAGCTGATGGAAAGGTGTGAGGATTATAAAGACCTCTACAATCTCCAAGCAGACAATTACAAGGAGGTCTTATGAAAAATATAAGAAAACTATTTAAATTAATCGACACCTACCACCCAGGATTTACCCTTAGGGTTATTATCACAAACCTGATATTAGGATTCTTACCATTAATAAATATTTTTGCTCCAAAACTAATTATAGATGAGCTTATGGGAGCAAAAAGAATTTCCTATTGTCTAGGCCTTGGCCTTTTGGTTTTAGTCTTAGGTTTTATCAAGGAAATTGCCTATAGAGATTTAAATAATTATCTGACCTTAACTTTTGAAGATATGTCAGATAAGCTCACCTTTAAGATTGCCAAAAAATCCTTAAGGCTACCTATAGAAAAGTCTGACTCAAAGGATATACAAGATATGATGGAACAAGCCCACTATGCCGTTTGGGAAATGTACACCCTTTATGACATCATAGTTTTGGTAATATCAGCTGTTATTACAGGGATTTTATCTTTGACAATCCTTGTAAGATTAAATCCAGCCATCATCATCTTGTTAATTTTGCTAGTTTTAATTAACAAAAAAATAGTGACCTTGATTAAAGAAAATGAACTAAAGTACCAGGAAAATAATATTTCAGATTTAAGGACATATAGATTTTTTGCAAATTTTGCGGCAGATCTTAGGTATTTTAAGGATATAGAAATCTATGAAAGCCAAGATTTAGTCCTAGAAAAAGCAGACTTCTACCAGCAAGAGATGATTGATTCTTCAACAGAATACTTCAACAAAAATGGCATCTACACTGGTATCATGAATGTTAGTGCCAATGGCTCAATTATCTTAACTTTAATTTACCTAACCTATAAATTAATCGATAAGACTATTAGCCTTGCAAACTTCACCATGTATTTCAACTCCCTAATCCAAGTAATAAATGCAACTAACCTCATACAGCAAAACTACGCCAAGGTTATTTCTGTAAATGCTCAATTAGAAGTATTTTTTAACTTCCTTGAAATGGAAGAAGGGCTTCTTGATAAGGGAGAAATCACCGATTTTGATACAAATGAGATTAGGATTAGATTTGAAAATGTATCCTTTAAGTACCCAGCAAGTGAAGATTATGTCCTAAAAGACTGTTCTTTTGAAATAAAAAATGGCGAAACTCTTGCCCTTGTGGGCAAAAATGGAGCTGGTAAATCTACTATAGTAAAACTATTGTGTAAGTTTTACGAACCAACGGGAGGCACTATCTACCTAAATGATATTGATATAAGTAAGATATCGACCAAAAAATACTATGAGATCCAATCCCCTACCTTCCAAGACTTTAGGCTATTTCCATTTAGGATTAGCGAAAATATCACAAGTAAATTGAAGGAAGATATTACAGATCTTGAGTATGAAAATATGGATAAGGCCTTTGACCTTCTAAATTTATCTGATTGGATATCTAAACAAGTAGAAAAAGAAGATACCTTCCTCACCTATTTATTCTCAGACAAGTCAGTAGAGCCATCTGGAGGAATCGGTCAAAAGCTTGCCCTCGCCCGTTCAATCTTCCACCAAGGGAAATTTTTCATAATGGATGAGCCAACCAGTGCTCTAGATCCAAGGAGCGAACAGGAAATTTTTGAAAATATGCTAAAAATTTCCAAGGGTCAAACATCCCTTTTCATCTCCCACAGGCTATCATCTACCAAATATGCAGACAGGATTATAGTGTGTGATAAAGGAAAGATCACAGAAAATGGCACTCATGATCAACTCATGAAAGAAGATGGGCTTTATAAGGAAATGTTTACAACTCAAGCAGAGTTATATATATAAAAAAAGCTTAGGCGTAAAATCGCTTAAGCTTTTTAGATCTTTAAAATGTCATACCCTTATAGTATATAAAGGCTATAACAAAAACCAAGGATGCTATAAGATTCATTGATAAGGCAAGGAAGGATTTTTTCTTATATAATTCAAGGTCTGCCAAATCTTTCCTAGAAATATTTTGTATAGGGTATTTTTTTCTGCCAATCAAATAAGCTAGCAAGAAGGCATTGCCATTATTACCCGAAATATTTAAAACTCCCAAAAGCTTAGGGTGTTTTAGGCCCCTTGCCTTAGCATCAATTTGAGTCATCTGATATATATTATATTGGAGAAAAAAAGCTCCAACCACAAAGACTGCCCCACTTATAACCATTATTATTAATTTTATATCCATTTCCTTCTCCTAAAATCTCTTAATAATCTCACTATAAACTAAGCCTGTTACTATTACTGCCAGAGTAAATATAGCAATTAAAACTACTTTTTCCGGTAAAAATTCTGTAAAGATTGCCATAACAACCATTGCGACCAGGCCCATAATTATATAAAAAATGAGTTTTTTGTTTGATCTTACTATATCTGTTGATTCTTCCAAATGTTTCATAAAATTATCGCTTCCTTTCAAAAGTTCATCCAAGCTAATCTCATATAAATCGGATAAGGCAAGAACATTTCCTATATCAGGATAAGTTTTGTTATTCTCCCAATTTGATATGGATTGTCTAGAAACGTAAAGTTTGTCTGCTACTTCCTCTTGGGTCATTTTTTTATTTAATCTTGCTTGTTTTAATTTTTCTCCAATCTTCATCCCTACCTCCTAAAGATATCTTAGTTTATTTTTTTGTTTTCGTCTATCAATTATACTTTACATTGGCTTATTTTTATGTAAAAACTCTTTTACATAGGTCAATTTCAATATTATTTGACTGATAAGCCTATATATTAGATAATTATAGAAGGAGGATTTATGGAAGGAATTTTAGTTGGTCTAGTGACATTTTTTCTTATAGGGATTTTTCATCCCCTAGTGATAAAGGGAGAATATTATTTTGGTAAAAAGGTTAATAAATATTTTTTTCTAGCAGGACTTATCTTTACTCTTGTTTCAATTTTAATTAAGAGCCTAATACCTAGCATCTTTGCTGGAGTCATTGCTTGCTGCTGTTTTTGGTCAATAAAGGAAGTGGCAGAACAAGAGGAAAGAGTACTTAAGGGCTGGTTTCCAGAAAATCCTAATAGAAAAAAATATTATGATGATTTGAGAAATAATTTGACAAAAGATAAATAGACCTTATAATGAAAATGAACAATGTTCATGAGGAGTTTTAATGAGTATTTCTAAAGAAAAAATCCTTATATTTTCAAGAGAAATTGTAGCAGAAGAAGGGCTAAATGCCCTTAGTATAAGAAAACTTGCAAGCAGATGCGATCTTGCTGTAGGATCAATCTACAACTATTTCCCATCGAAGGATGATTTGTTGATAGAGACCATAGAAAGTGTTTGGGAAGATATATTTAGAATCGATGATAAGAGCCTGGCTTTTGATGATTTTATAAAATATCTAGACCATGTTTTAGACCATCTTATCTCAGGTATTAAAAAGTATCCCAATTTTTTTAATATCCACTCCCTATCTTTCAAGTCAAAAAACAAGGATAGGGCTAAAAGCTCTATGGATGTCTATCTTGAAAAGCTCAAAAAAGAAATGATTTGTGCTCTTAATGAGGATAAAAAAATTAAGCAAGCTACTTTTAACGATACTTTTTCAAAGGATGACCTTATAAAATATATCCTTACCACAAGCATATGCTTTATTGTCGACAAAAATTACGATAAGGACCTATTTTTAAAGGTCATTGAAAAAATTATTTATTAAAAGACCCGCAAAAGGTGCGGGTTTTCTAAAACTCAAAAATGAACAGTGTTCAGAAAGAAGGATAATATGCAAGCTATATTTGAAAGTCTCTTTGATATTTTTTACCTAACAACTGTGACATTCCTTGGTATGAGGATGGTTAGAGAGGGAAAA
Source organism: Anaerococcus sp. NML200537 (assembly GCF_026131715.1). Taxonomy (NCBI): domain Bacteria; kingdom Bacillati; phylum Bacillota; class Tissierellia; order Tissierellales; family Peptoniphilaceae; genus Anaerococcus; species Anaerococcus sp. NML200537. The sequence goes on from NZ_JAMXSL010000019.1 coordinate 23,214, forward strand.
GATAGGCAATATTTCTTATTTGGCCTAATGGCCCTTGTTTTAGGCCTAGGAGATGCTTTCCACCTAGTTCCCAGAGCCCTAGCCCTAAATACTACAGGCCTAGAAAACTGGACCTTTGCTCTTGGTCTTGGTAAGTTAATTACTTCTATCACGATGACCATATTTTACCTAATTTTATACTATATTTGGCGTTTGCGCTACAAGATTAAGGATAGGAAAAGCTTAACTATACTAATATGGATCTTAGCCTTATTAAGGATTAGCCTGGTCCTATGCCCAGAAAATATGTTTTTGAGTACAAATTCACCATTTGCTTGGGCTATATATAGAAATATCCCCTTTGCTATCTTAGGACTCCTTATAATAATCATTTTCTATAAGAAATCTAGAGAAGAAGGAGACCTAGCCTTTAAAAATCTCTGGTTAACCATAGTTCTAAGCTTTGGATTCTATTTGCCGGTGGTCTTATTTGAAAAAACTATGCCTCTTATCGGCATATTAATGATACCAAAAACCTGCACCTATATATGGACAATTCTTATTGGTTATTTTGCAATGAAAGGAGAAAATAATGACTAGAAAATATATCAAAACAGCCTTTACTTATGGAGTTTTTGGCTTATTTATAGGAGCCTTTTATAGGGAGTTTACAAAATTTATAGGCTTTACAGGCAGGACAAGCCTTGCCCTTGCCCATGGCCACAGCCTTGTGCTTGGCTTTATAATTTTTCTTATCTTGACCCTATTTGCTAAAAACTTTGATTCTTCAGATATTAAGAAAGAAAAAAGATTTTATATCACCTATAATATAGGCCTTAGCTTAAGTCTTTTAAGTCTAGTTGTCAGGGGCTTTTATCAAATTTATGACCTAAATCAAATGGCTCTTGATGCAAGTATTTCAGGTTTTGCTGGCCTTGGCCATATAATACTTACCCTTGCTTTTTATTTTCTTTATTCTTTTCTTAAAAGTTTAGTAAAAGAATAAGTTCATTTTCTTATAATAGAGTTAATTGATATTTTGTATGGCAAACTAAATGTTTCTTAAAATGAGTGATTAATAATTAAGTCAGGGTATAATGAATATAGTATTTGGCAGTTGTCTTATGGCGACTGCCTTTTTTAATTAGCAAAGAGAAAAGGAAAAATAAACAATTAATGGAATTTAAAGAATTAAAAATATCAGAAGAAACACTAAAAGCATTAGCAGACATGGGATTTGAAAGTCCATCACCAATACAAGAACAAACCATCCCTGTCCTCCTTGAAGGTAGAGATTTGATTGGCCAAGCTCAAACAGGTACAGGCAAAACTGCAGCATTTGCTATCCCTATTGTTGAAAAAGTAGAGACAAACGGAATAACACAAGCCCTTATCCTATGCCCAACTAGGGAATTATGTATGCAAGTAACAAAAGAAATTGAAAAATTAGCTAAATATAAGAAGGATATCAAAATCTTATCTGTCTATGGTGGGACCCAAATTGTAAGGCAAATAAAAGCCCTTAAGAAGGGTGTAGAAATCGTAGTCGGTACACCTGGTAGGCTAATGGACCTGATGAAAAGAAGGGTTCTTAAACTAGATAAGCTAGATATAGTGGTCCTAGATGAAGCAGACGAGATGTTTGATATGGGCTTTAGGGATGATATGAAATTTATACTTGATGCGACAAATGAAGAAAGACAAACTTGCTTTTTTTCAGCAACAATGGGCAAGGAAATAACAGAATTTTCTAAAATATATCAAAACGATCCAGTTTCTATAAAGATAAAAGCTGAAGAACTAACTGTTGATAGAATTGACCAATTTTATATCCCTATGAAGGAAGCTGATAAGGAAGAGACCCTAACCAGGCTACTTGAGATAAATAAGCCCCAACTTGCCATAGTATTTTGTAATACAAAAAGAAAAGTCGATAGACTTGTAGAAAATCTAAGCAAAAAATCTTATCTTGTAGATGGCCTCCATGGGGATCTAAAACAAGGCCAAAGAGACCAGGTGATGAAAAAGTTTAGGAACAATACTATCCATATCCTGGTTGCAACTGATGTAGCTGCCCGTGGCCTAGATGTATATAATGTAGATATAGTATTTAACTATGACCTACCCCAACTAGATGAATACTACGTTCACAGGATAGGAAGGACTGCCAGGGCTGGTAAAAGTGGGGTTAGCTACTCCTTTATAGCAGGTAAGGACAGGCAAAGACTAAAGGCTATAGAAAAATATACCAAGGCCCATATAGAGGAAATGGAAATCCCAAGCCTAGCTGAGATGGGTAAAAGTCAAGAAGAAAATATTATTGAGGAAATTAGCTCTAAGCTAGAAAATTATTCTAAGTCAGACAAGGAACAAGCTATCTTAATAGCTCTTATGGAAAAAGGTTACGATCCCTTCATCATTGCCCAGGTCCTTCTAAGCGAAAAGCTTGGAAAATCAACCAGAAATCATCACGAAAAAATTGATGGTATTGACAATAACAAGGCAAAAAAATCTAATAAGCAAACTAAGAGTAAGAAGGCCCATCCAAAATTTAATGATGAAAATATGGCAACCTTATTTATAAACAGGGGAAAACTTGATAATTTCAATGCAAATAAAATTGTTAAGGCCTTAAACCGACTTGGACATATTCCAAATGATCAAATTGGCCAAATTAGAATTCAAAAATCTTACAGCTTTGTAGATATAGATAAAGACTTAATAGATAAGGCTATTAAAGGATTAAATAACAAAAAAATATCAGGTAAAAAAGTAAAAGTTGAAGAAGCTAAAAAATAAAATAAGAAAAGCCCAAGTTTTTTTGAAGCTAATCTAATATATAGATTGGCTTAAGTCAAAATTTGGGCTTTTAAAATTCTTATTTATTTTTTTCTCTTTTAGCCTTATTTTCTTTGGCTTTTTCTAGGAAATTTTCCTTGGCATAGGCTATGATATCATCAGATTCATACATAGCTTTGTCATCTATGACCATGCAAGGAACCTGGACTTTTCCACCTACTTCGATTAACTTATCTTGGTTTTCATAACCGCAGTTTACATCTTCTGTATTATATGATGGAAACTTGATTATATCATTGTCCCTAAAATAATTTAAAACTTTTAAGCAATATGGGCAATCAGGTTTAAAATAAAGTTCAAAATCCCATTCTCTTACTATTTCTTTTCTCATAAAATCCTTTCTATATACATTAACGTCTTACTTAATATATATTTACCCAAAGCTTATAAGAAAAAACTTAATAAAATCACTTCTTGTGAACCCTTTTAAGCCTGGACTCTAAAATAATTCCAAGAATTACATAGGCCATAAATTCTATAATTACTAGGATGATCTTTCTATAGGTATACATTATAACAAATTTATTTAAGATTAGGCCAAGGATGATAAAAACTATAGCTAGGCTAAAGGCACCTTTGGCCATAAAATCATTGGCAAAATACCAATTCTGCTTATTTTTCATTGATAAATCGCTCCTATAACCATATTTTTTATCTATTTCTTTGTTCTTTATCATATTTGAAATATAACCTACAAATACCAAATAAGCTGGTACTAAAAATATAGGCAAGGATTCAAAATTCATATTATCTCCTATCTTATACTTTTCATCACAAAGTCTAAACCAAGAGCCCATCCCATGGAATAGGCCAAGATGCTAGCTGGCTTACACAATAAGATTATGGCTATATATTTTTTTACACTTATATCAGTTAGGCCAGTTAGGTAACACAAAAAATCATCAGGAGCTACAGGTAAAAATATAGCAAGGGCGAAAAATCTGTCATAGGTCTTCTCTTTTAGCTTATCCTTGTGTTTATTATATGTATCTTCTCCAAAAATCCTTATTACTATGGATCTACCAAAGGTTCTGGAAATAAAAAACACAAGTATTGAACCAGCACAAATTGAGATATAATTATAAACAAAGCCCCAAAAGGCCCCAAATATAACTACTCCTGCTACACAGGTAAGGCCTCCTGGTATTATCGGGATTACTATCTGTATTATCTGAATAATCATAAATACAGCTGGACCCCAGGCTCCCTTAGATAAAATCAGTTCTCTGAAGCTTTCTAGAGAGTTAAAGTAGCCCTTCTTATAAACTATAAAAGCAAGTATTAAGGCTATTATTAATAGGATTATTGATATTATATTGAATAAATTTTTTTTGATAAAAGATTTCATTTTCGCCTCTACTGTATGATGTATGTAGTGATATCATACATTAATGCTTTTTAACTGTCAAGTTCTTCTTATATAATAACACAATTATGACTTTAAAAAAAGTTATAATTTTTAAGAATTCCTTAATAATAAAATTTCAGCGTATCATCAAAAAAGAGAAAACCCGAAGATTTTCTCTTTTTAAATATTTTTTAAACTACTAGATTTAGAATTTTGCCTGGAACATAGATTACTTTTCTAAATTCCTTGCCTTCTATATAAGAATTTACATTATTTTCTTTAGATGCTAAGTCTAGAGCTTCTTCCTTACTTGCTGTTTTACTTATTGTTATCTTTCCTCTTACCTTGCCATTTACTTGGACTGGTAGGTCGATTGTATCAAAGCTTAGCTTAGATTCGTCATATTTTGGCCAGCTTGTTTGGTTAAGTTCTCCATCAAAGCCTGCCATTTGCCATAATTCCTCTGTAAGGTGAGGAGCTACTGGATTTAGTAGGGTTATATAGGTTTTAAAGTCAGCCTTGGTGATTTTACCAAGAGCTCTCATTTCATTTAATAGACTCATTAGGGCGGCTATGGCTGTATTGAACTTAAGATTTTCAAAATCATCACTTACTTTTTTGATAGTTTGGTTAATTGATACTTCAAGCTCTTTGCTATAGTCATCCCCATCTTCTACAAGGTCGATTAAGTTAAAGACTCTTTCTAAGTATTTTCTACATCCCTTAACTCCCTCATCTGACCACTTGGCTACTGATGAGAAATCTCCCATGAACATTTCGTAGGTTCTTAGGGTATCTGCACCAAAATCTCTTATTATATCATCAGGATTTACAACATTTCCTCTTGATTTACTCATTTTTTGGCCATCATATCCTAAGATCATTCCATGGCTTGTTCTCTTTTTGTATGGTTCTTTTGTTGGCACTACACCTATATCATAAAGGAATTTGTGCCAGAATCTTGAGTAAAGAAGGTGAAGGGTGGTATGTTCCATTCCTCCGTTGTACCAATCAACTGGTGTGTAATAATCAAGAGCTTCTTTGCTTGCTATTTCTTCGTGGTTGTGTGGATCTGCATATCTAAGATAATACCAGCTTGATCCTGCCCATTGAGGCATGGTATCTGTTTCACGTCTTGCTGGTTTTCCACAATGCGGACAGGTAGTATTTACAAAATCATCTATCTTAGCTAGTGGTGATTCACCTGTGGCTGTTGGTGTATAAGACTCTATCTCAGGGAGTCTTACTGGTAGGTCTTTTTCATCTACTGGCACCCAACCGCACTCATCACAATATACCATTGGAATTGGTTCACCCCAATATCTTTGTCTAGAAAATACCCAGTCACGAAGCTTAAAGTTTGTCTTAGCTTCTCCCAGTTTATTTTCTTCTACATATTCAATGGCTTTTTTCTTGGCTTCTGTTGCAGATAGGCCATTTAAGAAATCAGAATTTATAGCTGTTCCCTTTTCAATATCTGTTACAGGAAGCTCATCTTTTGAATCATAAACAGGAATTATTGGCATATCAAATTTCTTTGCAAATTCAAAGTCACGCTCATCGTGAGCAGGTACTGCCATTATTGCTCCTGTACCGTAGGACATTAGGACATAATCTGATACCCAAATTGGAATTTCCTTGTTATTTAGTGGATTAATTGCTGATAGGCCATCAATCATTACCCCAGTTTTATCCTTATTTAGCTCACTTCTTTCAAAGTCAGATTTTAAGCTTGCCTTATGTTTGTAAGCAAGGATATCATCGTAGTTTTTGATATCATCCTTAAATTTTTCTAAGATTGGATGTTCTGGTGAAACTACCATATAGGTTACACCAAAGATTGTGTCTGGTCTTGTAGTATAAACTGTAAGCTTTTCATCCCTATCTTTTAGGCTAAAATTAACATCTGCCCCGTGGCTTCTTCCTATCCAATTTATTTGGCTAGCTTTTATTCTTGATTCATAGTCAACTTCAGCTAGGTCATCTATGAGTCTGTCTGCGTAGGCAGTTATCTTTAGCATCCATTGATTTTTTAGCTTATGCTCTACCTCAGCTCCACATCTTTCACACTTTCCATCCACTACCTCTTCATTGGCAAGGCCAACTAGGCATGATGGGCACCAGTTTACAGATGTTTCTGACTTGTAAGCTAGGCCTTTTTTAAACATTTGGATAAAAATCCACTGGCTCCATTTATAATAATCAGGATCTGTTGTATTTATTTCCCTGTCCCAATCAAATGAGAAGCCAATTGATCTCATTTGGTCCCTAAAGTGGTTTATGTTCTTTTCTGTAATAATTGCTGGGTGGATTTTATTTTCTATAGCGTAATTTTCAGCTGGTAGGCCAAAAGCATCCCAACCCATTGGATACATTACATTTTCTCCATCTAGTCTTCTCTTACGAGCCACTACATCAAGGGCAGTATAAGGACGTGGATGGCCTACGTGTAGGCCTTGTCCAGATGGATATGGAAATTCTACTAAAGGATAAAATTTCTTCTTTGATGAATCTATTTCTGATTTAAATGTTTTTTCTTCTTCCCATTTTTTTTGCCACTTTTTTTCTATGGCATTTGGATTATATTCTACCATTGTTCCCCCTAGTTGTTGTTAGCAAACGCGTTTACATATCTTGGATAAGCTATCACGTCTCTGATATTTTTCATGCCTGTTACATACATCATTGCTCTTTCAAAACCTAGTCCAAAACCTGAGTGAACTACTGTACCAAATCTTCTTAGATCTAGGTAGTTTTGATATTCTTCTGGATTTAAGCCATTATCTTCCATAGATTTTACAAGCTCATCGTATCTTTCTTCTCTTTGAGAACCACCGATTAGCTCCCCTACTCCAGGAACAAGCATATCAAAGGCTGCTACTGTCTTACCATCATCATTTCTCTTCATATAGAAGGCCTTAATGTCTTTTGGATAATCAGTTACAAATACTGGACCATTTACAATTTTTTCTGATAGGTATCTTTCGTGTTCTGTTTGAAGATCCATGCCCCATTCAACTGGGAATTCGAATTTTTCTCCAGATTCTTTTAATAATTCTATAGCCTTTGTATAAGTGATTCTTGCAAATTCTGAATTTCTTAGTTTTTCTAGTCTTTCGATTAGGCCCTTATCAATCCATTTGTTGAAAAATTCCATCTCATCTTTTGCATTTTCAAGTAAATAGTCAATTGCGTATTTTATCATATCTTCAGCAGTATCCATGCATACATTATAATCAGCAAAGGCCATTTCAGGCTCAAGCATCCAGAATTCTGCAGCATGTCTAGGTGTATTTGATACCTCAGCCCTAAAGGTAGGTCCAAAGGTATAAACATTTCCGAAAGCTAGGGCATAGTCTTCAGCCTCAAGCTGGCCTGATACTGTCATGTAAGATTTTTTGCTGAAGAAGTCTTTGTTGTAATCGACTTTTCCATCTTCTCTTCTTGGTGGATCATTAGGGTCAATCGTTGTTACATTAAACATCTCACCCGCACCTTCAGCATCACTTGATGTGATAATTGGTGGGTTTACATATACAAAGTTTCTTTCTTGGAAAAATTTATGAAGTCCAAAGGCTAAAATTGATCTTGTTCTAAATACAGCTCTATATGTATTTGTTCTAGGTCTTAAGTGAGGGATTGTTCTCATAAATTCAAAGGTTTGTCTTTGCTTTTGAATTGGGAATTTCTCTGAAGATTCACCAAGAACAGTTACCTTAGCTGCTTGAATTTCATATGGATTGTTATCTTTTCCAGTTGAAACAAGCTTACCTTCTATCTTAAGACTTGCAGATAGGTGTTGTTTATCAAGTTCATCGTAATTTTCAATTTCTTTGCCCACTACTACTTGGAGGTTTTTAAAGGTTGATCCATCATTTAAATCGATAAAACCCACGTTTTTACTAAATCTAGAGTTTCTAATCCAACCTTCTATAACTACTTCACTATCAACTAAACTTTCCGCTTTCTCTAATAATTCTCTAATCTTCATTATTGCCTTCCTTAACTTTATTTAATCTTTCGATCATTTCTTTCTCATAGCCTTTTAAAATAGGCTCATAAAATTTTTCTTCAACAAAATCATCCGGCAGATAATCTTGTTTTACATAGCCACCAAAAGCATGTGGGTATAAATACTCATCCTTTATGAGATTCTTACTTCCAGCATAGTGACTATCTTTTAACTTATTTGGTACTGTACTATCTTTATTGTTTCTTACAAAATCTATTGCCTTGTCAATTGCAAGGTAGGTCGAATTACTCTTTAGGCTTGCTGCTAGATAAACCACAGTCTGGGCCAGGATAATCCTTGCTTCTGGCATGCCAATCTTATCAATCGCTTCAAAACAAGCGTTAGCTAGGACTAGGGCATTAGGATTTGCATTTGAAATATCTTCTGCTGCAAAAATTATCATCCTCCTTGCGATGAATTTGATATCTTCGCCAGATTCTAGCATCTTTGCCAGATAGTAAAGAGCTGCATCAATATCAGAGCCTCTCATAGACTTAATAAAGGCAGAAATCGTATCATAATGCCTGTCGCCATTTTTATCATAGACGGCAATTTTCTTGTTTATGGAATTTTCGATAGTAGCAGAGTCTATATCTATTCTACCATCTTTTTCATCTTCTGAAAATATGGCGATTTCTAAAGCATTTAATAGGGCCCTGCTATCGCCATTAGAATATCTTACAAGGGTGGAAATAGCATTATCGCTTAACCTAATGTCCTTATTTTTTAATATCTCATCTTCCTTTAGGGCAAGATCTATAAGTTTTTTAAGGTCATCATCGCTTAATTCTTTAAGCTCAAATACATACATCCTTGAAATAAGAGCCTTATTTACTTCAAAATATGGATTTTCTGTAGTTGCCCCAATCAGGGTTATAGTCGAATCTTCTACAAAAGGCAAAAGGTAATCTTGCTGGCTTTTGTTAAATCTATGGATCTCATCGACAAATAGTATGGTCCTTTTATTTTCATAAGACAAATTATCCTTTGCAATTTGAACCTTCTCCTTTAAATCACCTATGCCACTAGCTACAGCAGATACTTCTTCAAAGGCCATGTTTGTGGTGTTTGATATGATTTTTGCAAGAGTAGTCTTGCCTATTCCAGGTGGTCCATAAAATATACAAGAATAAATCCTATCAGCCTTGATCATCCTTCTGATAATCTTACCATGTCCTACCAAATGTTCTTGACCTATGTATTTATCAAGAGAATTTGGCCTTAACCTATCTGCAAGAGGTGCATTTTTTGAAAGTTCTCTTTGTCTATTTAATTCAAATAAATCCATTTGCCCTCCTTAATAGAAAAAGAGCTGTTGCAAAATTATGAATAACTATCATCCCATCATTAGAGGGTTCTCTTAGAAAATTTTTGGCCTAGCCTGCCGGCTCGTGGAGGCAAAATTTTCGTGGAGGTTCCTCTAATGATTCGGGATGATTTATTCATTCTGCAACAGCCCTTTATCATCTTTTAAATTTATAATCTCCTCATAAAATGAATCGACATCCTTAAATTCTCTATAAACAGATGCAAATCTCACATATGCTACTGGATCTAAGTCTTTTAATTCATCCATGACAAGCTGTCCTATATATGTTGAAGTTACTTCTTTTTTGCCAGTATGATTAACTTTGGTTTCAATATTTTTAGCTACTTCTTCTATTTGATCCATGCTGACAGGTCTTTTTTGGCAAGACTTGACAATGCCTGAGATTAGCTTTCTTGGGTCAAAAGCCTCTCTTGTGTTGTCTTTTTTGATAATCATGATTGTGGAATCTTCATACCTTTCGTAGGTCGAAAATCTCTTGTCACAATCTTCGCACAATCTTCTTCGTCTAATAGCCCTGTCATCATCAGTTGATCTAGAATCTAATACCCTTGTATTTTTAGAATCACAATAGGGACATCTCATATTATTTTAAGAAGTCAGGAAGCTCTAAATCATCAAATAAGTTTGATGATCTCCTTTGGCTATTTCTATTGACGTTGTTTGCGTTGTTTCTTTGAGGAGCTCTTAATTCGTCAGACGAATTTGATCTATCTGCTCTTCTAGGTCTGCCCGCATTATCAAATCCTGTAGCTATTACTGTAATCTTGATTTCTTCACCCATTGTTTCGTCAGAACCAACACCAAATATTATGTTTGCATCAGAATCTATGTGGTCTCTGATTAGCTCAGCTGCTTCATTTGCTTCCATTAAGCCTACTTCTGCAGCTGTAACGTTTAATAGTACTGCATTAGCTCCTTCTATGCTTGTTTCAAGAAGTGGTGAGTTAACAGCAGCTTTCGCAGCATCAACTGCTCTATTTTCTCCGCTTGCTCTACCAATACCCATGTGTGCCATTCCTTGATCTGCCATGATTGATTTAACATCAGCAAAATCTAGGTTAATTACGTTTGGTACTGCTATCAGTTCAGATATACCACTTACAGCGTCCATAAGTACTTGGTCTGCCATTTGGAAGGCTTCTACCATTGATGTTCTTTTTTCAACAATTTGGAGTAGTTTATCGTTTGGTATTGTTATTAGGGTATCTACATTTTCTTTTAATTTTTCAATACCTGATTCTGCTTGATTAGCTCTTTTTCTACCTTCAAATGAGAATGGTTTTGTAACTACACCTACTGTTAGGATTCCCATTTCTTTTGCTACTTGTGCTACAACTGGAGCTGCACCTGTACCTGTACCACCGCCCATTCCAGCTGTGATAAATACCATATCTGCGCCTTTTATAGCTTCTTCTATTTCACTTTTAGATTCTTCTGCTGCCTTTTCACCTACTTGTGGGTTAGCTCCTGCTCCAAGACCTCTTGTAAGCTTTTCACCTATTTGAAGTCTAATATCAGCGTTTGAACCTTGTAGAGCTTGAAGGTCAGTATTAAGTGCCATAAACTCTACACCAGATAGGCCGTTATCTCTCATCCTGCTGATGGCGTTATTTCCACCACCACCAACACCAATAACTTTTATCTTAGCTAAAGAATTGTTTTCCATATCATAATTAATGTTTGCCATAAATTCCCCCGTCGTTTTCTATTTTTAGATTTAGCTAAAAGATTAATCTACCACAACTTCTGGCTTATCGCCGTTGTTTAAGTTAATACTTTCTACTTTTTTGCCCTTGTTTTTTATATCGGCTAAAACTTTATTTAGTAATTTAATCTTGTAATCAACATTATTTAAATCACCAAACTTAACTTCAATATCTTCTACCATTATACCAATATCAAGCTTATTTTCCAAATTTAACTTACTTACCCTACCTATAATAGGAGATGCGCTTATAGCCTTAATAAAATTCATTGTAGTTTCAGAAGAGGTAAAATTTTCACCCAATTCTTTATTATAAGAATTTATATCTATTTCGATAAGCCTTTCGGTATTTATCTTATCCACATCAGCTGTTATAAGTCCATTATTTGATACGTAAACATCCTTATTTTTTATCTTATAAAGTGGGAAGTCTTCTCCAATTTCTACTGATAAAATCTTAGGAAAAACCTTCCTAACTCTTGCTGTCTTTACAAAGTTTAATTTTTTAAGTTCCTTTTCGCTTCTTTTATAATCATATAATAGTATATTTTTACCAACTGGTGACCTAAGCTTCTTTATTACCTCTGTATCATCAGTTATAACATTACCTTTTATGTATATATCCTGTATTTTCATAAAGGGATGCGTGTAAAGATTTACAAATATACCAAGTAAAAATGCCAATAAAATAAGGAAGAAGAAAATCTTACTTTTAGGCTTTTCAATTTCTTCCTTACCTGGTCTTCTAGCTATATATTTTTTACTAAAAATTTTTGATCCCTTTTTTATAATTCTATCATCGTTTTTATTAGTCATTAATCAATTAACTTAGTAATCTCGCTATAAATTTTGTCAGTTGCGGACATATCAGCAAGTTTATAAGCTTCTTCCCCCATTTTTTGCATAGTATCTTTATCTTTTATTATACTCAATATAGATTCATTTAATAGGTCAGCTTTTAAATCTTTTTCTAAAATCATAAGGCTTGCTCCATGGTCCATATAAGTTCTTGCATTATACTCTTGATGATTTTCTGTAGTGTATGCCTTAGGTATTAATATCGAAGCCTTGCCAACTGATGAAATTTCTGCAAGACTCATCGCTCCTGATGAAGCTATTATTAAATCTGCTAGGCCATAAAAAAGATCAATATTATCTATATATTCAAAAACTTTTAGGTATTTGCTTGGTGATGCTTTCTTTACAAAATCATCATAATACCTATTTCCAGTTTGATGGAGGAGGTAATATTTTCCATCAAGCTTTTTGCTTAGTTCTAAAACTGCTTGATTTAATGCATAAGATCCATTTGATCCCCCAAAAGAAAATACAATAGGCTTATCTTCATCTATTCCAAGACTTTTTAAATCCTCTTCAGTATAAGTAAGATTGAAATCATTTCTAACAGGATTGCCTGTTACTACAATATTTTTTTGATATTTAAAATGCTTTTTTGCTTCCTCGTAGGAAATTAATACCTTATCAACCCTTTGAGATAGGAATTTACTTGCCATACCTGGATAAGAATTTGATTCATGAACAATTGATGGAATATGAGCTCTTGCAGCCTGGTAAAGAATAGGTGCACATACATAGCCACCAGTTCCTACAACTAATTCTGGTTTGAAATCCTTTATAATTTTTTTAGCTTGGCCAAATCCTTTAATATTTGCTAAAAGTGATTTAAATAATCTTTTATTAATCTTTCTAGGTATGCCCATTGCTTCTATAGAATGAAATTTATATCCGTTTTTCTTGGCTATCCTTTCTTCTGGGCCGCCTTTTATTCCAACATAAAGTATTTCTACTCCTGGATTTTCTTCTTTTATCTTATCACCTATTGCTATGGCAGGATAGATGTGACCACCTGTCCCACCACCAGTTATTATTGCTCTTTTCATATTTATCCTAACTTTTTTACAAGGTCTTTAAAGTCATCTCCCCTTTGTTCATAGGACTTGTACATATCCCATGAAGCAGAGGCTGGAGATAGTAAAACTACATCACCGCTTTTGGCTTCTTTATAAGCTTCATCTAAGGCTTCTTTCATATTTTCTACCATTATATAAGAAACTCCTAGGTCCTTGCAGATATTTTCTAGCTTTTGCTTTGTCTGGCCCATTATTATCATAAGTTTGCCATTTTTCTTGAAAGCTTTGACATAATCAGTGTAGTCGATGTGCTTATCATAGCCGCCTGCAATTATAATAATAGGTCTATCAAAAGACTCAATAGCCTTTACAGAGCTATCGACATTTGTCCCCTTGGAGTCATTGTAATAATCTACTCCGTCAATTGTTTTTACAAACTCAAGTCTGTGAGCAATTGATTTGAAGGTATTAATTGACTTTATAATATCATCAAGCTTTATCCCATATAGATAAGTTAAAAGGATAGCTGCCATGGCATTTTCATAATTATGCCTACCTATTACAGATAGATCTCTAACATCTAAAATGCCTTCATCATCATGATTTTCATCTATGAGGTAGATTGTATTTTCTTTTAGATAAAGACCTCTTTCCACCCTTTGTCTGCTTGAAAATTCATAAACTTTTGCCTTAAAGCTTAACTTATTGTCTTGTAAAATCCTATCGTCTTTGTTTATCACTAAAACATCTGACTGATCTTGATTTGATGATATTTTTAGCTTTGAATTTATATAATCATCAAAACTACCATGCCAATCTATATGATCTTCATTGATATTTAGGATTGCGGCAAATTTTGGATGATATAACTTGCTATCATGAAGTTGAAATGATGATAGTTCTTCAACAAAGACTCCCTCATTATTATACATTTGCCACAAGATGCCTTCTCCTATATTTCCTACCGCATAGGCCTTATGATCTGACTGATTTAAAATATGGTTTACCATCGATGTGGTGGAAGTTTTACCATTTGTACCAGTGATTGCAATTTTTTCTTTTTCAGGAAATAACCTTTGTGATGCTTCTATATCTGAGATGATTTCGTTTCTCTTTTCTAAAAGCTCTACATATTCATCATTTGGCTTTATTCCAGGTGATTTAAGTACAAATTCAAACTTATAATCTTCTAAATTAGCGCAAGAAATAGGGCTATAGTTATAGCCCTTGAGTTCTTCTATTTTTTCTTTATTTTTATCGAAGGTGTAAACCTCATATCCTTTTTTATCCAAACATTTTACAGATGATATTCCTGTTACACCTAGTCCATATACTAATACCTTACTCATACTAATGCCACCAAACTTATTAATGATAATACGATAGATACAACAGCGAAGGCTGCTACTATCTTTGATTCTTTGTAACCTTTTAATTCAAAATGATGATGAATAGGAGTCATAAGAAAGACTCTTTTTTTATTCCTGTGTCTATATGATAAAACCTGAATTATTACTGATAGGGTTTCCATCATATAAACTCCACCAAATATTACTAAATAAATTGGAATTTTAAGATTTATTGCAAGGGCTACGATTGCTCCGCCTATTGCCATAGATCCAGTATCTCCCATAAATACACTTGCAGGATTAAAGTTGAATACCAAAAATCCTAGGAGACTTCCAAGCATAATTAGTGCAAAAGTTTCATTATTGGTTGTCTTTCCAATTATGCTTAGAGCAATAAATACTGGGATTGATACACTTACCAAGAGGCCATCAAGACCATCTGTTAGGTTTGTAGCATTTGTAGTACCTACTATTATAAATACCATAATAGGAATTCCTATTATTGATACTGGTAGGTAAAAATTAGTAAATGGTATGAGTAATCTTGTTATAGATTCCTTGTCATTTATGAAGGCTAAAATACTTACCAAGATTGCTAGCCCAAATTGGAGGACTAATTTTTCTTTTGGTTTAAGACCTTCAGATTGTTTTAATACTAGTTTTTTGAAATCATCGATAAAGCCTACTGCTCCAAAACCCACCATGGATACTAAAAGTATTAGAGTTTCCATGCTTTTATCTAAGAAAAATAGACTTAAGATGAAGGCAGAAATTATAAAGATTATTCCACCCATGGTTGGTGTGCCTGCCTTAGCTAGATGGCTTTTTGGACCAACTGCCCTAATATTTTGACCGATTTTTTTGCTTTTAAGAATTGGAATTATAAAAAATGACAAGCCCAAACTTAAAAATATTCCCAATAAAATTAATAAATACTTATTCATATTACTTCCTATCAGCAGCTAATTATTATCCTGATATACCATATCTAAATCTTCTATGGCATATCTTTGAATTCTATTTAAGTCAACGGCTTCATCAAGGCTAGTTTTAAGCCTATCTCTTTGAAGCTCATAACTTACTATATCTGCCTGTAGTCTATTATACTCAAATCTCTCATTTGACAAATTTATTCTTTTATTTATCAAAAAAGTAGTCATAGCCATTAGCATAGAAAAAACAAAGAGACTTATCCAGAATTTCATCATCCTATCTCTCTTTCTTAGCAAATCGATATTGTAAGACTTAGATCTTTTTGGTTTTTCTTTTACCTTCAGTCTAACTCTTCCTTTATTATTATTTTTTATTATCTTATATTCTATACGCTCAGCCATATCATATCCTTTGACATACTCTAAGTTTAGCAGGTTTACTCCTAGAATTAGCTTCTAACTCTTCCTTGCTTGCTGTGATTGGCTTTTTGGTTATCAATTTTACCTTAGCCCTATGATCACATACGCAAACTGGAATCTCTGGCGGACAGATACAATCTGTCGCCAAGTCTTTAAATTTATTTTTAACTATCCTGTCTTCTAAAGAATGGAAAGTAATTATAGCTAGTCTGCCATCTTTATTTATAAAATCTATAATATCATCAATGGTATTTTCTAATACGTCTAACTCTCTATTGACTGCAATCCTTAAGGCTTGAAATACCCTCTTTTCAGGATGAACTTCATTCTTGAAGTTCGCAGATTTCATAACAATATTTCGGAGTTTGAAAGTGGTATTAATTCTTTCATTTGCGCGATACTTTACTATATTTCTGGCTATGGATTTAGAGAATCTTTCCTCACCATAATCAAAAAATATCTTTGTAAGTTCATCCTGAGAGTATTCATTGACAATCTTTTCTGCTGTTAACTCATTTTGTCTATCCATTCTCATATCAAGTGGTCCATCTTTCATATAAGAAAAACCACGCTCTGGATTGTCGATTTGATACGAGCTGACGCCAATGTCCATCAGAGCACCATCGATTTTATTAAAACCCGCCTCAGTCAAGACTTCTTTAATATTTTCAAAGTTAGTATTAAAAAATACAGTATTTTTGTAGTCTTTTAAATTTTCTTTGGCAGCTTTAATGGCAGTTTCATCTTGGTCTATGCCTATAAGAAGTCCCTTTTCAGATAGTCTTTCAAGGATCATCTTAGAATGACCTCCCTTTCCTAGGGTTAGGTCAGCATAAATTCCGTCTGGTTTAATATTTAAATTTTCTATAGTTTCTTTTGCAAGAACTGGTATATGTTCAAATTTCATATCATTCATCCATAATGTCGGATAAATTCACCTCGACTTCGTTTATATATTCATCCCAAACTTTTCTATCCCATATTTCTATGGTATTGTTATTGCCAATTATTATGGCCTCATCTGAGATTTTAGCATAGTCCTTAAGATTCTTATTTATCAAGATCCTTCCTTGTTTATCAAGGTTCATCTTGACAGTGGAAGAGAAAAATAGCCTCTTAATAGCACGATTTTTCTTATTTTCATAGATTAACTGGTCAAGGTTTTGAGACCTTTTTTGAAATTCTTCTTCTGTATAAATTACTAAGGAGTTCTCAGGTCCCTTGGTAAGATAGAATTCTTCTCCAAGAGAAGGTCTAAATTCACTAGGCATCATTATTCTATTTTTTGAATCCATCTTATGGATATATTCACCTAGGAACATTTCTTACCACCTTTTACCACTATCTTCCACTTCACTATCATTTTATCCTATATCAGGGAAAAAAGCAAGAAAAAAGGGGCTGTTGCAAAAGTCCTAACATAGAAAAAGACGAGGAAATTAAACATCCTCGTCTTTTTCTGATACAATGTATTTATGAAACAAAATAGTAATACATCATCATTAACTAATCTTACACTA